>CAMGSV010000006.1 GCA_946061495.1 uncultured Spirochaetales bacterium
GCAACTTACGTGTTACCGCGGCTGCTGGCACGTAATTAGCCGTTGCTTATTCAAGACCTACCGTCACCACAGGGCCATTCCCTGCCCCGCTTATTCTTCAGTCTCAAAAGGACTTTACAACCTTCCGGCCTTCCTCGTCCACGCGGCGTCGCTCCGTCAGACTTTCGTCCATTGCGGAATATTCTTAGCTGCTGCCTCCCGTAGGAGTCTGGGCCGTATCTCAGTCCCAATGTGTCCGATCACCCTCTCAGGCCGGATACCCATCATCGCCTTGGTATGCCTTTACCACACCAACTAGCTAATGGGCCGCGGGCCAATCCTCCGGCGGAGCCGTAGCCCCTTTCCTCGCAGTCCTCTAACAACTGCGCTCGTATTCGGTATTACCCGGTATTTCTACCGGCTATCCCCAACCGCAGGGCATGTCACCCACGTGTTACTCACCAGTCCGCCACTCTAGGGCGGGAGCAAGCCCCCGCCTTGCCGTCCGACTTGCATGCTTAAGACGCGCCGCCAGCGTTCGTTCTGAGCCAGGATCAAACTCTCCATGATTTATTCATTGGCCTCAAGGGCCGATGATCTCATTTCAGTCTGACTCCCTCTCCATACATCATGTTAAAGGAATCTGCCGCATGTCCCCATGCGGCCGGGTTTGTGCCATCCATGTGGCACTCGCTCACCTTTATGTCGTGCTGACTTTCCCCCTCCCTCTTGGAGGGGTCGTCGTATTTTCTTCCCTTCCCTGATTGTGTGTTAGATCCGAGCGGCTTTTGCCGCTGTGACTCTCGTCACCCTCGCTCTCGCAAGTGAAGCTAGTGTATCATATTCGCTTTCACTTTGTCAAGCACCCTGAGAACTTTTTTTTTTATTTTTCTCAAGTTTTTTGTTGTTCTCACTTGCTGTAGTGCATCGTGACAACGATGAAGACTATATCACACCCCACAACTCTTGTCAACAACCAAATCGCCTTTTTTTGAAAAAAAATCACTTTTTTTTGTTACTGATTCTTATCCCTTAACAAGCTCCCGAAATGAATAAGATAGTCAAAGAATGAACCATAGGCTGCACATAAACAAAGTCCAAACAAAGCCAGCCTACACACATCTAGTCCAGTTGCGGCTACAGAAATATCTATTCCAAGTCTTGCGCAGGACTCAACTGCCAAACAATAGAAGGTTGTAACGACGTAGAGTACAGTCTTAAACTTACCTCCCTTTCGTGCACCAATTGCAACACCTTTCTTGACTGCCATGAGACGCACGAAGTTCATTCCAAACTCACGGTACAAAATCAGCATGAAAATTAGTCCAGGCATATAACCAGAAATAACAAAACAACAAAAGGTGGTCAGGTGTACCAATACGTCAGCAAAAGGGTCAAATAGTTTTCCAAAATCGCTGACGGCATTCATCTTTCTTGCAAAAAGACCATCGAGAAAATCGGTGAATTCCATAAACGCCAACAGTGGAATTATTATACACACCGAAACAACGGCAGGAAAATTTGTCCATGTCGGTAGAAAGTACAGGGCAAAAAAGAACGGCGACAAAATAATACGTGACAGAGTAAATTTATCTGCAATTTTCATGTGTTTAATATTCCTTTTCCTTCTTTCGTATGCAAAGACTGCTCTATCATTACGGATAGGCTTTGAAATCTTGAACTACACTGATAGCTGACTCCACCGTATATCCCTCCATTATTGAGGAGGAAATACCCACCGCCTTTTCAGCAACTGCAACAGAATCGGCAACCCCCTGCAGGATCACCTTGTTGTCGTATATGACAGCCTTCAAGAAGTTGACATTGATTTTATGCTCAAATACAAGCGTATTAACCAGATGCTGAGCTTTTATCAACTCATCGAGTTTCTTGCGACCCACAGCCTCCTTTTCAGATGATACCATTTGCTTGCAGAATGTTACGATGATTTCTGAGGCAGAATCCACATCCAGTAGACCTGTATTCATAACAAGGTGATAATGGGAAGGATCCTCATGGTTGAGGTTGAAGAAGCTCTTGTGAAAACCGAGACGATTTGCATCACTTTCTGTTATTCGCTGAGTCGCCTGCTTTTCGTCCCAAGAAAATTCCTTCATGAGTCGCTGCCGACGAATATCATCCTTCGCCACAAAGCGGAGGGACACCAAATTGGGCAGCTCCTCAAGAATGGCAAAGGAACCACGCCCTATCAAAATACAGTTTTGCTGGCCAGCGGCCTCCAGCACTGCAGTCTGGAGATAATCCAAATATTCGTCACGATCCTTTGCCAAGGATGCAAAGAACCCTGGCTTACGCTCATCATATTTCTTCAATTTTTCTGAAGGAAACCCCAGTTCTATGATTCTCTGCTCAATAGCCTGACGACCGATAAATGCGTAATTCATCCGCTGTGCTACTGCGGTGGCAATTTCATCACCGAGGGCAGCAACTTGACGTGAAATTGTAATGATAGCCATTCACTTACCTCCATGCTCTAAAACTCAAAGGCAAGGCAAGGAAAATCTTTACCGATTTAAGTGCAAGTCTATTAAGCCCTTGAGTTTTTTGAAAAAAACTATAATCATAGGATAATCTTAAACCAACAGAATGTCAAAGGATTTAATTTTTATGGATGATGGAAAACTTGCATGGCAAGCAGGGGACAAGAAGCTTCTGTATTCTGCCCCGATTCTGAGTGTTCACCAGCAGACCAGCACTGCACCGGATGGATCGACGGGAGATTATGTTGTCATCGATGCTCCAGACTGGGTCATTGTCATTCCGGCCTTGGAGAATCCAAAACGTTATGTAATGGTAAAACAATGGCGACACGGTTCTCTTTCCACCAGCATTGAATTCCCTGGTGGAGTCATTGACAGAGGTGAAACACCTGCTCAGGCGGCTGAAAGGGAGCTGCTGGAGGAGACCGGCTACAAGGCTGAAAAGATAATCCACCTGGGGAGCATGAGTCCAAACCCGGCCATATTCTCCAATCGGGTGCACTGCTATGCCGCAGAGGATTTGGTAGCCACAGGCACCCAGAATCTGGATAGGGATGAATTTGTGGAGTACTTCACTCTTTCCCATGAGGAAGTCAAGGACATGATGGGAACACGAGATTTTCCCCATGCATTGATGACTGCCGCCTTTGAATTGTACAGAAAATACTTGGAAAACAAATAAAAAACGCATCCCAGAAAATGCCTCAGCAATTTCTGGGATGCGTTCCTCTACTGAATGCAGTAGCTCTACTTCAGCTTAAACACCTCGTATTCCAAATTGGGATCGTAGGTGCCCTCCCTGACTTCTCCGGCCAAACTAGGGATACGAATTTTTATCTCCGGCTGGATGATATCTGGATTTGACGCATTCTCCAGAACACCTCTGTTTGCATTGTACAAAACCTCCCACTTGAAGGGATCGTTGTAAACGAAGGGCTTTGCCGCAATATTCCAGAAGCAGTCCTTTGTCTTGTACCAGTCATGAATGATGTAATACTCAGGATATGTCCCAGCAGGAACGGCAGCTTTTTTGGCCTCCTCTGCTTCTTTTGCACGGGCGGCGGCAAGAGCCTCCTCCTCCAACCGCCGTCTTTCATCCTCTAACCGTTTCCTTTCCTCCTCCATTTCTTGGAGGCCAGCCAAAGCGTCCATAGACTGGAGGGCGAGACTCTTGGCCTCTTCGTAACGTTCGCCGGAAAATGCAGCCTGTGCCTGCTGCACCAGCTCGAAGCTTCTTTGGTAGAGGTCAGGAAAATTCTCGTCGGCCTTGATGCTCCTAGCCCACACAAGACGATTCAACGCCACGCGAATCTGGGTGTCCGCGTCTGCACGCATCATCATCATCTCCACATACTGGCGAGACAGCTCAGCATTCTCCTCTGCCTTGACGGTATATTCTACCGCCAGATCATATTCGCCTTCCTCAAATGCCTTCTCCGCCCGAACGGTATAGGCTTCTGCCAACTTCTGATATTGGTTGTCAACATAACTGGCGGCCAGTGCAAAAAAGGGCACCAGCAAAATAGCTACAACAACAAGGGTTCTTTTCATTGTACGACCTCCACTTCCTCAGAGGCAGCAGAAGCACCATCTTCCTCTAGAGGGGCAATTTCATCAGCCTCGGCGGCAATAGCGGCAGAAGCTTCCACCTTTTGTTTGGCACGACGAATTGCCTCATCTGCTGCGGCCCGCCGTACAAACACGTCGTCATACACCTCAATGAAAAGCTTTGTAGCCTCTACGAAACCATTGTAGGCAACTTCATAGTTTCGAGCGGCATAAGCATCATCTCCATCGGACAACGCCTTGGTGGCAATGGCATACCCCTCCTTTGCCGCCTTGTCTGCCTTAAGGGAGTCAGCCTTTTCTTTAGCGGCAATAGCTAAATCACGCTGAGTCTGGCACTTATTGGAGTAGCCAGAGGTAATCACGTCATGATATGAGTCATAAGCCAAATTTGCCTGCTCTATAAGCTGCGCTCCGGAAGCACCTTCGGCACACAGCCCCCGAGCCCGGGACAACGCCTCATCTCCCTTCTGGAAAGCTTCTGCATTGGAGTCCTGGAGGTTTGCCTCCATAATCTGATCCCGCAGCTGCTGGGCTTGGGCAAGCTTTGCCATGGCGAGATACTTGTCACGCAGATTTTCAATCTGCTGGCGGAAGTCGCCCGTGGGATTCTCCGTCTGAGCTTTCAGCAAAGCCTCATAATCAGAAGTGACGCTACCGAACTCATCGGGAAACAGCTCCGCTGCACCAGCGTCCTCGGCCTCCTTGCGGGCGGCATTCATCTCCTCCAGCAAACGAGCTGTATCCGCCAGCATCTGGGTCAGTTCCGCATCGATTTCGGATTCAGAGGGAAGCTGGTCAACGGCGGTATTAGCAGACTGGGCGATTGACTCAGCCTCCTCTTGGACAGCTTCCGGTGTTGAACCACAACTCACAAAAAATACAACTAGAACAGACAAAAACAAAAGAGACAAAACACTTGATTGCCTTCTCACAATACCCCTCCTTGAAAAGGAATCCTTAGAACGAATAAAGTTGAAGAAATCCCATTTTCCTCCAACTTTTCTCTAGATATAATAAAAGAATTTAACAAAGGATACAGCACATGCGACAATCTAGCAAGTAATTTTAAAAACAAACAAACAAAAAAAACTGCATACGACGCTAAAATGCATTTTTTTCTCAATTCCATGCTATAATTATTATGTAGACTTTTTGCAAAAGGCAAAAATAGCACATAGTGTACAAGGAGAAAGTAAATGGCAGATGACTTCAGCTTTTCCATCGAAGAGCATATCGGCGTGGTATCCCAAGGCAAGGGAGGCTGGCAAGTAGAGCTGAACCTCGTTTCCTGGAGCGGGCGGGAGGCGAAATACGACATCCGCAGCTGGTCCCCCGACCACCAAAAGATGGGGAAGGGAATTACCATGACAAGGGAAGAGCTACGAACCCTTGGCCAGATTATCAATACGCTTGGAGATTAGAAGAAAAGCTCCTGATGCAAGGGCGAAAAGCTGTCAGCCAGCGGTTCTCCGTCTTTCAAGACGATTGAATAGAGCATTCCCTGCAATAGTATATCCTCGAGAGCAGCCCCCCCAGTCCTGATGTCCATATCGCTGCTGGCCAGCAGGGCCAGAATCTGTCCCACCGTGGACACTGACCACAGGCGCCCTGCATTTTGGTACTGGGTTCTGGCCTTTTTTGAGGAAAAGCCCCGAATTTTATAATCCAGCTCCGAAGGGGAAGGATTCTCACGAATTAATTGATGCCAGGAACGGAGACGGCGAAAACAATAGGTGAGCCCAGCAATCAACTGAACTCCGGAGGAATCCTTTGAAAGACGAAGCTTCTGAAGGATACAGAGGGCCGTCTCCAATCGCATTGCGGGAGAGCGCCCTGCAGAACTGAGTGCATCGAAGAGGGTGAAGGCTGACTCCTCCCTGTTATGGGCCAGAACCTTTTCCACATCCTCTACGGAAACCTGATGTCCAGGCTGAAAACAGAGAAAAAAACGGGAACACTCAGACTTGAGGGCCTCCGTGTTGTTTTCTATCATTTCCAGCACCAGCTCCACTGCATCGGCGGAGATAGAATAACCGTTCTTTTTGAAATAATGTACCAGCCACTGTTCCTTGCGATTGTCAAACAGTTCCCAAAAAATCTGCTTGTTGGCTTTGGGAATCAGGGATTCCAGCTTCTTGTCACAGCTGATTTCGTCGGACACCAGCACGAGGATGGAGGATCCTCCCGCGGAAGAGGCAATCCAAGAGGACAGCATCTCCAGATCCTCCTTCTTCTTCAGCTGTTCCGCCCCCTGCACCACCACAAAGCGGCCGGAGGCAAAGAGAGACTCGTTCAGAAGAAGGGTCATAATCTGGGAAAATTTTGTTTCGGAGGTGTAGAAGGTGTATTCGTCCAGGACACCAGCCCTCTTTCTGGCTGCAACGCGAAGCTGGAGAATGGCATCGTTCTTTTCTCCAGCCTCCGGGCCGGTGAACAAATAGACTGGCGCTTGAGCCATCAGTAATTCCTGATGATGCTGGACAAGATGCCCACCACATGGACATCCTGGCAATAGATAGGCTTGAAGTCATCGTTTTCCGGTTGGAGTCTGATGCGGTAATCTTCACGATAAAAGCGCTTGAGGGTGATTGCATCGTCTAGAACAGCCACCACAATCTGACCATTGTCTGCAGTGTTGCACTGGCGGATGACGGCGATATCGCCATCAAGGATACCAGCGCCAATCATGGAGGACCCCTTCACCTTCAATGCGAAGTAGGTACCATCATTCTTGACGAAGGGCTCGGACAGATTCACATAGCCATCATAATTCTCTTCCGACAACAACGGCTTTCCTGCCGCCACAGATCCCAGCAAGGGAACGCGAGCTACCGATGGTGGTGGCTCGTAGCCCTCCTCATCCATAATGACACGGACAGAACGGGAACGTTTGTCTGATTGAGAAAGATACCCCTTCTTTTGAAGGGCGGCGAAATGACACTGTATGGCCCCCAGAGAGATGCCAAAATGGCTGGCGCACTCACGAATGGTGGGAGGACAGCCGTTCTCTCGCGAATAGGTGCGGACGAAATCAAGAATCTCCAGCTGGCGGCCGGTAAGAGCCCTCATGATTTTATTCTTCCTCGAACTTGCTCTCAAAGAGGGCTGCAATGGCGGCAACGGCATCGGCAGCATCGCAACCGTCAGCCTTCAGCGTCAGATTAGTATTGTACCCGGCAGCCATGGTGATGACACCCATGATGGACTTTGCGTTCACTGTAGTGTCAAGATTCTCCAGCAAAATCTCAGAAGAAAATTTATTCGCAGTCTGGGCAATCAAGGATGCGGGCCTTGCGTGAATACCTGCACGATTGCGCACTGTCAAAATCTTCTCTACCATAAAAACCCCCTGATGTAAACTATGTCTATTAAAATCAATATGAATCGTCGCTTCCGTAGTAGGCTGCCTGGGCAGTACCTGTTTCCATCCACTTGAGGATGTTCTGGTTGAATTCCTTGGCGGAAAAATAGCCCATGGACTTAAGTCGCTCGTTCATAGCAGCAGTCTCGATGATGATGGGAAGGTTTCGGCCGGGCTTCACGGGAATCTCCAGAAAGGGAATCTGCACTCCCAACAGCTCCTGAGTATGCTGCTCCGTACCAAGCCTGTCGTAGATCTTGTTGGCATTCCACTCCTCCAGCTTGACAATCAGCTGCACCTCTTTCTGCTCCCTGATGGAACCTACGCCATACAGCTGGGAAATGTTGATAATACCCAAACCGCGAATTTCCATGTGGTGGCTGATCATCTGGTTGGCGCCACGTCCCAGCAAGGTATTTCCGTTGACACAGCGAAGCTCCACCACATCGTCTGCCACCAGTCGGTGTCCCCGTTCGATGAGCTCCAGGGCTGTCTCGCTTTTTCCCACACCAGAATCTCCGGTAAGGATGATACCCACACCATACACCTCCACCAAGACACCGTGAATGCTCTTGCGGGAAGCGAAGATGTCAGAAAAAATACGGAGCAGACGGGTGGAGAACTCGGTGGAATTCAAGTCGGTTTGAATGATGGGACAGCCGACAGTGTCCGCTATGTCCATAAATTCCTTGGGAGGATTCAAACCATGGGTGAAGACACAGCAGGGAACCTCGTAGGTGAACAATTTCTGGAGGGTAGACACATTGTCCTCGGACACCAGCTTATTGATGTAGGCCACCTCACCACGGCCAAAAAGCTGGACACGGTCAAAGGCAAAGGATTCGTAAAAACCAGACAAGGCCAAGCCGGGTCGGTTTAAATCTGGGACAGTAATGCTGCGCACGAGCCCCTTCCGCCCCCCAAGGCAGTTCAGATTAAGTGAGTTGTGGGCTTTTAAATCCAGATCCAACAGATCCAAAACAGTAAACTTTCTATCCAGCATGGCAACCTTACTATACACACTACCATACAATTATGCAAGGTAAGGATACAAAAAAGGGCATATACCCAGCAAGAACAAAGGCACCGCCAGGTATGCACCCTTCCCAACTATCCTCAAGGAAACAGATAACAGGAGCTATCCTGCGATTCTCCTAAAAGCCAGATTATTTCTTTTCCTGAATCTTTTCCTTTTCCTTGTGGACCTTCTTGTCGAGAATGTCCATCATCTTGTTCAGGGCGGCGGCAAAGTCATAGTCGTCAGCAGAAACATGAGCTACAGCTCCCCATCTAAAATTCACTGAGCATTCAAAGATGAACTTCTTGTCTTCCTTTACCCGGAGAATAAAATCAACAATCAAATCCTCTGCATACTTGATTCTCTCAATTTTCCTGTTGATAAGGTCCAGCTGATCTTTTTCAAAGTCAAAACCTACTGCATTTACTGATGTTGTCATAAGAACCTCCTGAATACATTAAAGGATATCCTGCGGGGAGGGCAATCCCCCTGCAGAACTAGTACTATATTTATAGTATACCCCTAGAATTCGGAAATGCAAAGTTT
Source organism: uncultured Spirochaetales bacterium (assembly GCA_946061495.1). Taxonomy (GTDB): domain Bacteria; phylum Spirochaetota; class Spirochaetia; order Treponematales; family Treponemataceae; genus Treponema_F. Next base: position 8,975 of record CAMGSV010000006.1, read on the forward strand.
TTTTTTTCGTGGCCGAGACTCCTTGGCAACCTGTAAAATATAATCCCAGTAAAAAGATTCTACTGCCCAAGGAGGCTGAGAACAGGGCGAACTCCGGGCATTGGGAGATCGACACTATCAAGGGCGAAAGGGGATCTCTGCGGAATGCGTGCTCAAGATGAACAGCTACCCAGGGCGGATTCACGAGGGGAACCCCCGCCATGACATTTTCTTCTTGTTGTGGTTCCTGACAGAAAAATAGGGAATTATGCTTTACAGGTTGTCACACTACAAACCTCACCGGCTGTACTTCATCACTTCCTGGGTGGCCAGGGCGTCGCACATCTCATTGTACTTGTTGCCCGCATGGCCCTTCACCCACTTCCAGGTGACGTTCAGCTTCTTGTTCAGCTCGTCCAGCACCTCCCACAGGTCCCGGTTCTTCACCGGCTGTTTCTCGGAATTCCTCCAGCCGTTCCGCTGCCAAGACTTGATCCAGGAGGTGATGCCGTTCTTCACATACTGGCTGTCGATGTGAACGGTGATGTTCCGGGTACGCCACCCCTCATTCTGATCGATGGCAGAGAGGGCGGCGATGGCGGCGCTCAGCTCCATGCGGTTGTTGGTGGTCATGGTCTCGCCCCCGGACACAGTGTACTCCATGCCGTCCGCCAGAATCACGCAGCCCCAGCCGCCGGGACCAGGATTGCCGGAGCAGCCGCCATCGGTGTAGACAGTGACGGCGTTTGGCTTGGACTTCACCTCCTTGCCGGGAACCTCCCGCACCAGCTGGGTCTCATCCTTGATGACATAGCCGGAATTCTCAAAGGGATACACCAGTCCAATCTTTGAGCGGATGGCATCCAACACCTTGATGACCCGCAGACTCTGGGCGTGGGTATGCAAAGGGCTCTCCTTTACCAGGAGTCCCGCCCGCCGAGTCTTGATGCAGCGGTTGAATTCTTCTATCTCATACTCGTATCCATTTACCGCAAAGGGATGGGAATAGCGGTCCACCAGCTGCTCATCCCGAGAAACCAGCTGTGCCTCCTGGGCCATCCAGAAGAAGGGCAGGATAACCGCTCCCTCGGTGCCTACAATGCGGGCCTCCTTCAGCACAGAGCCGCATTCCGTGTCGATGGAGCAGCTGAGACTGGCCACCACGTCCCCAAGCTTGAGGGAAATGCTGTCAAAGGCATCCACGCCAGTCTCTGTCATGCGGGCGGCAGCCTCCACCTTCTCTGGAAACAACTGCTGCTCCGTAGCCTCCGATCCCAAGGCGGCCTCCACCATGGAAAGGGCGCAGGTGACAGGATAGATGCCCACATCCAACAGGGCACCCCCCGCCAGGTTGATGTCATACAGTCGGTTCATGGGATAGTCGGGGTCACGGTAAACGGCATCGGCAGTACGAGCAATGCAGAAGTCCGCATAGATGGCTTTCAGCTTGCCAATGTGGCCAGAAGCCACCCATTCCAGGGCCTTGCGGAAGGAGGGATTGAATTTTGTCCACATTGCTTCCATATAAAAGCCTTTCGTCTCGTTCACCACCTGGTACACATTCTGCAGCTCTCTGGCGTTCACCGTGGCCGCCTTCTCGCAAAGCACGGCCTTTCCTGCCTTCAGTGCGGCGATGGACAGGCTGGCATGGTTCATGTGTGGAGTGGCGATGTACACAGCGTCTATTTCTGGATCTGCCAGCAGGGACTCATAGTCGGAATAGGACTTCTGAAAGCCCCATTTCTTGGAAAAATCATCACCACGAACCTTGTTCCGTGAAGCCACCCCGTAGCACTCAGAATCAGTGGAGGCCCGAAGAGCCTCGGCAAAGGAGGCAGCAATACGACCTGCTCCAACAATTCCCCATTTGATTTTTTCCACAAGTTACTCCAGTTTACTTGCCATTCAGCAAAATATTTTATATCTTTAGTTTAAGATAATTACCATAATAGCATAAAACATGCGTTATGACTATCAGAAGGAGATTTAGGAAGAATGGCAAAACAGTTGCTTTTTAATGAAGATGCCCGCAAGAAGCTGCTTTCCGGTGTGGAGCAGATTTCCCAGGCAGTTAAGGTTACCCTTGGCCCCAAGGGACGCAACGTGCTGTTGGACAAGAAATTCGGTGCCCCCACCGTTACCAAGGACGGCGTTTCCGTTGCCCGAGAGGTGGAGCTTGAGGATCCCTACGAGAACATGGGTGCCCAGCTTCTGAAGGAGGTTGCCACCAAGACAAACGACGTGGCTGGTGACGGAACCACCACCGCCACCGTCCTGGCATACTCCATGGTGCGGGAGGGACTGAAGGCTGTGGCAGCCGGCATGACCCCCATCGAGCTGAAGAAGGGTATGGACAAGGCCGTCAAACTGGCCGTGGACGAAATCAAGAAGAATTCAAAGGAAATCAAGGGACCCGACGAGGTTTCCCACGTCGCCTCCGTTTCCGCCAACAACGACGAGGAGATTGGTTCCATCCTGGCCGGTGCCATCGAGAAGGTGGGCAAGGACGGCGTCATCACTGTGGAGGAGTCCAAGACCATGGAGACCACCACGGACTTCGTGGAGGGAATGCAGTTCGACCGGGGATACATCTCCCCCTACTTCGTCACCGACCGTGACCGCATGGAGACCGTGTTCGACAACCCCTTCATCCTGATCCATGACAAGAAGATTTCCAGCATGAAGGACATGCTGCCCCTGCTGGAGAAGGTTGCCCAGGCTGGCAAGGCTCTGGTGATCATCTGCGAGGACATGGATGGCGAGGCTCTTGCCACCCTCATCGTGAACAGCCTCCGGGGAACCCTCAAGACCTGTGCCGTGAAGGCTCCCGGCTTCGGTGACCGCCGCAAGGCCATGCTGGAGGATATCGCCATCCTCACCGGCGGACAGGTCATCACCGAAGACCTGGGTCTCAAGCTGGAGACCACCGAGCTTTCCCAGCTGGGACAGGCCAAGAGCGTGAAGATTGACAAGGACAACACCACCATCATAGACGGTGTCGGCAATGCCAAGGACATCAAGGAGCGGGTGGGCCAGATCAAGCACCAGATTGAGGAGGCCACCAGCGAGTACGACAAGGAGAAGCTGAAGGAGCGTCTGGCAAAGATCTCCGGCGGTGTGGCCGTCATCAACATCGGTGCCGTCACCGAGGTGGAGATGAAGGAGAAGAAGCACCGTGTGGAGGATGCTCTGTCCGCAACCCGCGCCGCCCTGGAAGAGGGAATCGTGGCCGGTGGTGGACTGGCCCTGATTCAGGCCGCCGAGTGCCTGGAGAAGGCTGACACTGCCGAGCTCAGCGACGACGCCAAGGTGGGCTTCAAGATTGTGAAGCGTGCCCTGGAGGAGCCCATCCGCCAGATTGCCGACAACGCAGGCCTGGACGGAGCGGTCATCGCAGACCGGGCAAAGCACGAGAAGAAGGGCGTCGGATTCGATGCCGCCAAGATGGAGTGGAAGGACATGGTTGCCGCCGGTATCATCGACCCCGCCAAGGTGACCCGCTCCGCCCTGCAGAACGCTGCCTCCGTCGCCAGTCTCCTGCTGACCACCGAGTGTGCCATCACCGACCTGCCTGAGAAGAATCCCCCCATGCCTCCTGCCGGTGGCATGGGCGGCATGGACGGCATGTACTAAGACAAAGAACAGCTCGTAGAGCGCACCCCCTTGTTGGCAGGCTCAGTGAAGCACATTCACCGGATTTTGTCACCAAGGGGCTTTTTTTTTTTACAAAAAAAGTAAATTACTCAAATAGCTGCAAGACAAAATGAAGGAAAAAAAGAGCAAGATAAGAAAAAAAAACTACAAAAGAAAAGACTTTTGTAGTATAATTTTTGATTGTGTTGAAGTTATCTTTTTGTCTCTCCGATGGTTACTGCTCCAACTTCAGACACAGTAGGAGTTCCTGTGAAAATAAAATCAAAGCTCTCGCTCACCTTCCTTTCCATTGTTTTGGTGCCCCTCGTTCTGGGAATGATGCTCCTGTATCAAAGTACCAAGTCTTCCATACAGCTCATTCAGGAGAATTCCGCCCAGCGATATGTCGAAACGGTGCGGGACAGGCTTTCCGCATACTTTGACAAATGGAAGGTCACTGTCGATGCCTTGAGCAGAATGCCTGCTGTAAAGGCACAGGACTGGCTTACCATCAAGGCTGCCTTGAGCCCCGTCTCCGCCAAATACCCTGAAGCACGGGCCTTTGCCATGTCAACAGCGGAGGGCAACTACTGGTACGAACCCATAGCTGGAAATCCAGCCCAGAACCATCTTGTCACAGACAACGATGCCGACCCCACTTCAAAGCCGAAGAACCTGAGCCATCTTGCTTGGCACAAGGATGTGGTGGTGGACAATCCCCGCCATGAGGACAAACAGACGGTTTCTGACATGTACATTGCAGTTGCCGAGGGCATCAAACTTATGGCCATCTCCTCTGCAATTCACAACGACGATGGGCAGGTCATTGGTGCATTATGCATCAGCATGTCAACAGACACCCTGAACCACCAGGCGGATGTGATACTATCCGACTTTCAGGAACACTTTGACAACAACAGCTTCTTGGTTATCACCAGTACCGATGAGGACATCATGTACCATTACGAATATGACCACAAGCTTAAAAGATATCGCAATTTTTCCGATAATCCTCTGAAAGTCGATGAAGTGGCTAGTCTCCCGGTAGACGTTAAAAATGCCATTAGCAGCATCAGATCAAAGGGAGCAACACTAGATACCTTCACATGGAACAAGCAGGATGCCTACATTGCCCGCAGTGCCGTGGAAGGAACTCCCTACACGGTCTATTTGATGGTTCCAGAGGCAACACTTTTAACCACACTCCAATCCATCCGACTCATAGCCATCATCATGGCAATCGTGAGCTCCATCATCGTCATCGCAGCATCCTTCTTCACCAGCGGCCAGTTCACCAAGCCCATCCTGCAGGTGGGCGACGTGCTGGAGCACCTGGCCTCGGGAACAGGAGACCTGGGAATCCGTATGGACGAATCCCGCAAGGATGAGGTGGGAAACCTGGGCAAGAGCTTCAACAAGTTCATGGCGGCCCGCTACGATCTGATTTCCAGCATCGCCAACGAGTCCAACAGAATGGGAACCACCTCCTCCACCCTCAAGACCCGGGTGGACGACATATCCACCGACCTGCGATCCATCTCCAGCGCCATCTCCCAGCTGCATCTCAAAGCGGAGGAGCAGGCCACCAGCTGCACCGAGACCATGGGCACCGTGGAGCAGATCACCAAGAACATCAGTGGACTGGCCAACCAGATTTCCAGCCAGTCCGCCGTGGTGGAGCAGTCTTCCGCCGCCATTCACCAGATGGTGGCCAGCATCAACACCATTTCCGGCAACCTGGAAAAGGCATCCGCCAGCTACGATGAGCTCCACACCGCCTCCACCGAGGGCAAGAACAGCATCGGAACCGTACAGGAATTGGTCAACAATGTGTCCAACCAGTCCTCCCGCCTGCTGGAGACCAACAAGGTCATCGACACCATCGCCAGCCAGACAAACCTGCTGGCCATGAACGCTGCCATCGAGGCGGCCCACGCAGGAGAAACAGGAAAGGGCTTTTCCGTCGTTGCCGAAGAAATCAGGAAGCTGGCGGAGGACTCTGCCTCCCAGTCAAAGATTATTGCCGACGAGTTGAAGGGAATTGTCACCTCCATCAGCGCTATCGTCACCGCCACCGCCAAGGCTGACTCCATCTTTGACTCTGTTGCCAACCAGATTACCGTGTCCAACAACCTGGTACGGCAGGTGACCGTCGCCATGCACGAGCAGAACCAGGGTACACGGCAGGTGCTGGACTCCCTGGAAAGCATCCAGGAAATCACCCACACCATCCACAACGGCTCCACCGAAATGAATACGGGCACCTCCGTCATCCTGAAGGAAATGACTCGGCTCACCGGCATCTCCCACGAGGTGCAGGAGAATTCCAGCAAGATCAGCCAAGCGGCGGAGACCATCAACAGCTCCATCGACACCATCAGCAGGAATTCCATCCAGAACGATGAGTCGGTACGCGTCCTGCAGGACTTGACACGGAAATACAAGCTGTAGCTCTATAGGCGGCAGCCTGGTTCCAACCAACATAGAATTTCCTGTGGGGCTGGTGATTCCCATCAGCCCCACTTTTTTTCACGCTTTCTCTCCATTTATTTGTCAATTATTTGTCAAATTTCCCTCGCTTGACTTTAGCACCTTTCTTCTCTAATATGGAATCTATATATACGGAGAGTATTCACTTGACAAAAAAACACTGTACAGCAATTTTTTGTACTGCAATAATTTTGATGATAGCATCAACTGTGGGGCTTTCAGCCCAGAGCATCACCACCGCCGCCAGCTTTTTCCAGTCAGTGTCGGAGCAGTATGGCACCTTCACCGACTACGAGGCGGACATGGACATCACCGCAGGACGAAGCAAGATGCAGGGCCACGTCTCCTTCAAGCGGCCCAACCTCCTGCGCATCGACTTCACCAATCCCCAGGAGCAGGTCATCCTCTTCAACGGGGACATGCTCACCATCCATCTGCCGGGAATCTCATCCAACCTCAAGCAGTCGGTTCCCGCCTCCACCGACCAGGCCGGCATGAACCTGGCTACTCCCCAGGGACTGGCCCTCATGAGCCGCTACTATTCCGTTGCCTATGAGGTGGGTCAGGAGCCTGTTCCCCTCAGCGAGAGCAATTCAGAGCAAGTGGTGAAGTTGGTGCTCTATCCCAGGAATTCCTCCGAGGGATTCCGCCGCATTAAGCTGGCCATCACACCAGAAACAAAGCTGATTCGCCAGGTGGAGGCTCTGACCACCCAGGGACAGACCTTTGTGTTCTATTTCTACAACTATGCAGTAAATCAAAATATCCCCGACCAGCGTTTTGTGTACGATGCACCATCGGATGCAAACAATTTCAACAACTTCTTATTTTCTGAATAAAGGACTCACTATATGGAAAGCTTTGGAAGGCTCCTGAGGGCAGCCCGTGAGAGCAAGAATATCGACATAGAAACAGCCGCCAACGAGACGGTGATTTCAAAGACCTACCTGCAGGCTCTGGAGCAGGAGCAGTTGGAGAAATTCCCCAGCGAAACCTATCTCATGGGCTTCCTGAAAAATTATGCCGAGTATCTTGAGGTGGATGTGGGGCATATCACCTCCCTCTACCGGGCAAAGAAGATTCAAGAGGCACCCATACCTCCTTCCCTCCTGCAGCGAACCGCCCCACGCTTTGTAAAGCCCCTGATTATATCATTGATTTCACTGGCAGTCATCGGTGTCGGTGTTGCCCTGTGGTTCATCTTCCTCAATAAGGAGGAGGTAACTGACGAGACGACGGTTGTTTCCGGCCAAGTTGACTCCGGGCGTTACACCCTGACTGACCAGCCCCTCACCAAGCGGGTGTACAAGGGTGACATCATCGCCGTACCCACGGAGGAGGGGGACATCGACCTCATTGTGGGACAGACGCTGAACGAGCTGCAGCTCATCACCCCCGCCGGCACCCAGACCTTGGAGCTCAGCGAGGAACGGGAGCTGGACATTGATGGTCAGGGTGGCGCTGAAATCATCATCTATCTTTCCGACATTTCCCGCACCGATGACAGCCGCGGAGCTGAGGTTCGTGTTCTGTTGAAGGACGAGTCCGCCGTAGTGTCGGCCAAAACCGACATGGAGAGCATCCCGGCAGCCGACCAGGTGGCAAACCAGCGGTACACCATCCACGAGGACAACCGGGCGTATCCCTTCACCCTCAACATCACCGTCCGGGCAGCCTGTATGCTCCGCTACCGCATCGACTCAAAGGATCCCATCGAGGATTACTATGCGGCAGGCGACCTGGTCACCATCCAGGCCAGCAATGGCATCCGACTGTGGGTGTCCAACATCAACGCCATAAAGATTCAGGTGCAGGCTGGACTGAGAAACTATGACCTGGAAATGGGAAAGGCAGGACAGGTGGTGGCAGAAGACATCAAATGGGTTCGTGACAGCGACGGAACCTACCGACTGGTGGTGATTGGCCTTGACTAGTTTTTTCCTTGACCAGCACGGATGTGCAAAGAACCAGATTGACGGCGAGCTGATTCTCACCCGCCTCCTGAAAAAAGGCATGAAGCGGGTGGACTCGCCGGAGGAAGCCGACCTCATCATCGTGAACTCCTGCGGCTTCATCGAAAGCGCAAAACGGGAATCTCTGGAGGCGGTCATCGATGCCAAAACAAGCTATCCCAAAGCAAAGGTGCTTTTGGCGGGCTGCCTTTCAGAACGCTACGCCGAGACCTTGGCGGAGGACCTACCGGAGGCGGACGGCATCATCGGCAACGGCGACCTTTCCGCCATCGACTCCATCGTGGACTCCATGACGGAGGGCTGCCGTCCGGTGGAGACCTACGACCAGCAGGGAGTCTGTTGCGGCGAACGGGAGGAGCTCCTGTCCTTCCCCGGCTCCGCCTACGTGAAGATTACCGAGGGCTGCGACAACCGCTGCTCCTTCTGCGCCATCCCGCTGATTCGTGGCACCATGCGCAGCCGTCCCGCCCAGGACATCATTGATGAAATCAAGTCCCTGGTGACACGAGGGATTGTGGAGATAAATCTGGTGGGCCAGGACTCGGCTGCCTTCGGCATGGACGGCTCCCATCCCCACAAGAAGGAGATTTGGAGTCAGTTCGACGGAACGGGAACAAAGCTCAGTCCCCTGGCCCAGCTGCTGCGCGGCATTTCCCAGCTGGAGGGAAAATTCTGGCTGCGGCTGCTGTACATCCACCCGGACCACTTTCCCCTGGACATCCTGCCGGTTATGGCCCAGGATTCTCGGCTGCTCCCCTACTTTGACATCCCCTTCCAGAGCGGCTGCGACCCCATCATCAAGGCCATGAACAGGAACGGAACAGGAACGGAATACACCCAGCTGGTTCAGAAGATCCGCAGCCGCCTCTACAGCCCCAAACTGGGGGAGCCGGCCCTCCGCACCACCTTTCTGGTGGGCTTTCCCGGAGAGACGGATGACCACGCAGCCCAGACACTGGACTTCATCAGGGACATCCAGCCCGACTGGGCCGGCAGCTTCACCTACAGCAGGGAGGACGACACCCCCGCCGCCGCCATGAAGAACCAGGTTCCCAAGAAGGTGGCGGAAATCAGGAACCAGACCCTCCAGCAGCTGCAGGAGGAAATCACCTCGGAGCGGTTGCGCCAGCGGGTGGACCGCACCTACGACGTCCTCATCGAGGAGGTCATCGAGGGGGGCGACGGCGAGGGAAACGGCTTGGCCATCGGCCGCTGCTGGTTCCAGGCCCCGGAGGTGGACGGTGCTGTGGTGGTGAGCTACGATTTGGAGGAGCAGGGCCATCTGGTGGCCAGCGGCAGGATGGTTCCCGTGCTGGTGACCGGCAGCAGCGGCGTTGACCTGACGGGAGCGGTGCTATGACAGGAGACGGCGGACACGCCCCCACGGACAACCTTTGGGGTGGTGCAAGCTCCGCCGCAGGCTCCCGCTCCCATCCCACCTCGGAAGACTATCTTTCCGTCCTGAACGAGGAGCAGCGGCAGGCTGTTGTCCACAACGGAAAATCCCTGCTGATTCTGGCTGGCGCCGGCTCCGGCAAGACCAGGGTCATCACCACCAAGATTGCCTACCTCATCGGCGAGAAGGGGGTGGACCCCTATTCCATCCTCGCTGTCACCTTCACTAAGAAGGCCGCCCAAGAGATGGCGGAGCGGGCCCATTTTCTGGAGCCCCGATCCGTCCACGCCAGCCTGCGGACCTTCCACTCCTTCGGCTCCTGGTTCCTCCGCCAGTACACCCAAGAGGCGGGAATCGACAGGAACTTCACCGTCTACGACGACGAGGACTCCGCCACCCTGATGCACAAGGCCATGCCCCAGCTGAACCGGCAGGAGGCAAAGTCCATGGCGGCAAAGATTGCCCGGGCCAAGGACTATTGCTGGGAGCCGGACTCCCCGGAGCTGTTCCACATAGACTCCTCGGAGCTGTTTCCCCGGTGCTACGAGGCCTACCAGCAGCGGCTTCGGGAGACGGGCAACATCGACTTCGGGGACCTCATCATGCTGCCGGTGCGGCTGATGGAGGAGGATGGCCTCATTCGCCAGCACATGCACCGACGGTTCAGCGTCATCATGGTGGACGAGTACCAGGACTCCAATGTGGCCCAGTTCAAGCTGCTGCGGCAGCTGGTGGGGGAGGACACCTACGTCTGCGTGGTGGGTGACGACGACCAGTCCATCTACAGCTTCCGTGGGGCGGAGGTGCAGAACATCCTGCAATTTCCCAAGCACTTCGAGCACACCCACATCATCAAGCTGGAGAAGAACTACCGCTCCACCCCCCAGATTCTTGCCACCGCCAACGACTCCATCAAGAACAACAGCGACCGCTTTGAAAAGAGCCTCCAGCCCACACGGCCTGCGGGGGCGCTGCCCGCCCTCACCTTCCTGGACAACTCCCAGGACGAGACGGCCTTTTGCGCCGACGTCATCGAAAAGGCCCACCAACGGGGCATTCCCTACCGTGACTGGGCCCTGCTGTACCGCACCAACGCCCAGTCCCTAGGCTTCGAGACGGAATTCCTCCACCGCAAGATTCCCTACACCATCGTGGGGGCACTGAAATTCTACGACCGGGAGGAAATCAAGGACGCACTGGCAATCCTTTCCCTGGTGGCGAACCCTAGGGACGAAATCGCCTTCCGCCGCATCGTCAACAAGCCCTCCCGTGGCATCGGGGAGAAGACCCAGGAGAAGATTGTGGAGCGGGCAAAGGCAGACACCGGAACGAAGGGGGACGGAGGTGGCGGCAGCTACGTGGCGGCCTGCAAGGAAGAGATGGCCACTGCCACCAAGAAGGCCCAGGGGGGACTGAAGGAGTTTGTGTCCCTGATAGAAAGCCTGACCGTACTGCTGGAGGAGAACCAGCAGCAGAAGCAGCCCCTGCCGGTGGAGGACCTGGCAAACCAGGTGGACAGCCTCTTCTATCAGAGTACGACCGAAACGGAGTCCACCCCAGAGGAGAAGCTGCCGCTGGAGATGCCCCTGACAGCAGAGCTTTCCCCTGACCAGACGGATTCCCTGGCCGATACTTCCAAGGGTGCCGAGGATTCCCAGGAAGGACAGCCGGAACAAAGCCAGCAGCCACCACGAAGGAAGGCCGGCAAGAAGAAGCTCTCACATTTCGTGGAGCAGCTGAACCAGCTCAGCGGGCTTATGGAATACCACGCAGCCCAGGACGAGGTGGCGGGAACCCAGCGGGTGGCCAACCTGCAGGAGCTGGCCAACAGCGCCGTCCTCTACCCCATGACCATGGCGGGGCTGCTGGACTTTTTGGACCACATCCAGCTGGACCGCACCCTGGAAAACAACAGCGACGGCGACACCGATGCCGTCACCCTCATCACCGTCCACAACACCAAGGGGCTGGAATTCCCCCGGGTGATCCTCACGGGGCTGGAGTACGGCGTCTTTCCCCGACAGGACAAGAAGGACGAGAGCCTGGAGGAGGAGCGCCGCCTCTTCTACGTGGGCGTCACCCGTGCCCAGCACCAGCTCCTGCTCACCTCCTGCCGCAAGCGAGTCCGCTACGGCCACCTGGAGGAGATGATGCCCAGCCCCTTCCTGCTGGAGATCCAGGAGAACCACCTGCGGCATCTGGGGGAGATTCCCTACGTCTACCGCTCCCTGCGGCGGGAGCAGGCGGGACAAGCCACCACGCCCACCGCCATGGCCACCCATCCTCTGGCGGCAAAATGGAAGGTGGGCCGCACCGTCTACCACGACGACTACGGCTACGGCGGCATAATCCGCACCCGAACCGAGGAGGATGAGTTCGTGGTGGTGGTGAAATTCGAGACCGGGGCAGAAAAGCAGTTCATGCCGGAATACCAGCGCCAGCTGATGCTGGTGGAGGGCTAGCCATGTACGAAGTAGAGTTGGAGGCACGGCAAAAGGTCCGCTGCCTTTTGGTGTTGCCGCCCTCGGTGCAGCGGCGGGAGCTTGAGAGCTTGGTACAGACACTGGATATGGAGGTGGCGGACACCGTCACCCTGCCGGAGCGGAATCCCTCCGTCACCATCGCCCGGTTCGGCATCGGCAGCGGCAAGGCACAGGAAATTGCGGAGCTGGCGGAAGCCCAGGAGGCTGACTGCATCATCTTTGACACGGAGCTGCTTCCCGCCCGCCGTAGTAAGGATGATGGCAGCCTCCCGCTAACGGAAGGCCACGGCACGCATCCTAGCAGCCCCGCCGTGGTGCCCTATCCCGACATCACCCCAACCCGCCAGCGGAACTGGGAGAAGCTGGCGGGCATCCCCGTCTTTGACCGGCAGGAGGTGATCCTGCGAATCTTCCAGCGGCGGGCCAGAACACGGGAGGCCGTCCTGCAGGTGGAGCTGGCCCAGCTCACCTATTCCCTGCCACGGCTGGCCCACTCCTACGGGGACATGGCCCGCCAGCGGGGCGGAAGCTACGGCTCCAAGGGCGCTGGCGAGACAAAGCTGGAGCTGGACCGACGCAGCATCCAGAACAGGATTGTCCAGGTGCGGCGGGAGCTGGACAAGGTGGTGCGGGAACGGCAAACCCAGCGGAAGCGGCGGGACAAGATTCCACTGCCCAGCTGCGCCCTGGTGGGCTACACCAATGCGGGAAAGTCCAGCCTGCTGAATGTCCTCACCGGCTCCCAGGTGCTGGCTCAAGACAAGCTCTTCGCCACCCTGGACCCCACCACCCGCCGCCTTTCCATTGCCGGTGGCACGGGCCTGCTCTTGACGGACACCGTGGGATTTGTCAGCAATCTGCCCCACAGCCTGGTGGATGCCTTCAAGTCCACCTTGGAGGAGGCAGTGCAGGCCCAGCTGTTGCTGGTGGTGGTGGATGCCTCGGATCCCGCCGCCCTGGACCAGTACCACACCGTCTGCCAGGTGCTGGAGGAAATCGGGGCCACCGACAACAAGCGGCTGGTGGTGCTGAACAAGTGCGACCGGCTGGCCAACCTTGATATCCGCCGGGCCACCCTCCAGAGCAGCTTCCCCCAGGCCCTGGAAGTCAGTGCCGTCACTGGTGCAGGGCTGCCCCAGCTGATGAATGCCATAGCCAACCAGTTGGCAGGTGGGGTGGCCCACTACAAGCTGCCCCTGGACAAGGCATTCCTGCTGAACCACATCCGCCAGCAGGGAATGATTCTGGAGGAGCAGTGGCTGGAGAACCACATCCACCTTACCGCCCGCATCGGCTCCTCCCCCCAATTGCAGCAAACCATGGAAAACTATCGCTGGGAAGAATAAGCCTCCCCGGAAGAACAGTTGACGTGGACTCCATGGGGCAGATGTTGCCACCCTCCCCATGGAATCAGTCCCCGCCCTTCCAAAATCCCTTTCCCCATGCTATACTGCCTCCATGAAAATCACCCTCAACACCATCCTTGCCAGTCTCTGTATCCTCATTGCAGGCGCCATTATCATCGGAACAGCACTTTTCTTTGGCACAAAGAAAGCCCAACCCGTCCTTGACCGCCGCCGCCCAGAGCCAGCTCCCACCCCTCAGGAGCAAATTATCCAGGCACAGAAAACCCAGCAGCAGACCCAGAGCGAGGCCAGCCAAACCAGCGGTGAGTTTGGAACCTACACCAGCCTAGGACAAGTTCGGGCCAGCACCATGCCAGACCCGGAAACCACCACCACCGCCCTGGTGCTTGTGGAGCCATGGTTCTCCTACACCAGTGAGGATCCAGCCTTTCAAGAGGAGCTGGACACCAAACGGCAGAACATCCACAGCATCCTCCTCCAGTTCTTCTCCAACCACAGCTACCAGCAGCTACGAGCCATGGGAGAAGAGCTGGTAAAATCACAGCTGCAGGAATCCATCAACGAGGAGTTGAGTCTCGGCAGCATTTCTGCCCTCTACTTTGAGTCCTATCTTTTCTTTGAATAAATGTGCAACCTTTTCCGTATTTCAGTGTCCAATATAACGCGGAACTTCTGGAGGTATGAATGGAATCTGCATTGGTATCATCTGCAGCCCAGGTGATTATTGCCATCATTCCAATTGTTGGAATTGTCATCGGCGGAGTGGTGGTCTTCTTTTATCTTCTGTGGCGACATCGGGAAATCTCGCTGCAGATAAAGACTGGCTGCTACCGCCCCAAGCAATTCAACATCAAGCTCTTCTCCCTGCTGACAGGTCTCCTGCTGACAGGAATCGGGCTGGTTCTCACCCTCCTCTTCTGGGTGGTGCAGGGCTTTTCCTATCCCCTGTTGGGAGGACTCCTGCCCCTCATTATCGGAGTGAGCTTCCTCGTATTCTTCAAGTTCTGCCCCGCCAACAGCAAGCACGATGGAGAAGCCTAGCCTCTTTCCCGTGTCAGAGAATGTCGGTGCAAAGACAGAGGAAATTCTTGTCCGTTCGGCGGCAGGAGGCAACTCCCATGCCTTCGGGGAGCTGGTAAAACGATACCACCGCCGGGTGGCCGCCCTGGGCATGAGCTTTTTCAAAAATACTGCTGACACGGAGGACTTTGTCCAGGACGTGTTCATCAAGGCCTACACAAAGCTCAGGAGTTTCCGGGGGGAAGCAAAATTCTCCACCTGGTTGCTGCGCATTGCCTACACCACGGCGGTAAATTCCATCAAGCGGCGGAAGGAATATCTACCGCTGGCAGATGAAAATCTGTTGCGGAACCAGGACTACACCCCGGAGGAAGTCCAGATGCGCCGCCTCACCATCGAAACGGTGCGGGAATGCATCAAGGAGCTGCCGGAACGGTTCGCACTCTGCCTGGACCTGTACTTTTTCTATGACATGGCCTACGGAGAGATTTGCAAGGTAACGGACTTACCCCTGAACACGGTGAAGTCCCACATCTTCAGGGCAAAGAAGCTGCTGAAGGAAAAATTGCAGTCACGGCTGGGAGACTGACTGGAAGAACATGAAGGAGACGAAAATGAGCGAAAAATGCACTGATAGTATGAACCGATTTCTGGAACTGGACAAGCACCAAGCCATTCCCCTGCAGGTTTCCCTACACCTGCTGTGCTGCAAAAAATGCCGTACCCAAGTTCGACTGATGACTATGGCGGAGCTCCGCTGCAGCGAGCCACTTTCCATACCAGCCACCGACAGCGATCTGGCCATTGCCATGCTGATGAGGAAAATCGATCCCAGCTACACCCCCGAGCTGACTGGAGGCCACATCTCCATGCGGCGCTGGATTGTGTCTGGCATTGCCATGATCCTGGGGATGCTTTTCTTCCTGCTCTCACCCAACGCCATGAACAATACGACCTTAAGCATTTCCTTCTATCTCTTCTTCGCCTGTGCCATCAGCGCCTACTGTGCCATCTTTGTGGGCAGCAACATGGATTTTTTCGTAAAGAAAATTGAGACCCTCAACAACCACAATCTTGCCATAAAGAATTAGGGTGACGTACTCCTGAGGAGGACGGGAAATTTTTCCCGTCATTTTTAAAAATCCCCTTGATTCAAAGGCCATTTCAACGTATCATGGATAGCAGAGAGTGTTGAAAAATAGACACTCGACTGTTCCCCGTTGACAGCCGCACACTTCATATAGATTCAGGAATACTGCATGTACGCTTTGACACAAACAATTTCAACTCCCTCATTCATCCCTGTCCGAGGTGTTCCTGCAGATGTGCTGCCCGGCCAGAGGAACGGCCGTCCCTTTAGCTTTACCACATTCAACACCGTGGCACCCGTCACCGCCTTCGCCGAATCCGCCCGGGTCATTGTAGAGCAGAACGGAATCTTCTGCATTGCCGAGGTCTTTGAGCCGTCACCCCTTGCCCTGGACATGGAATTCAAGAGCCTTGTGGATTCCGTAATGGGGAAGTGAAAGAATGCCCATGAACAGCCCATCACCGCTTGATTGCAGACCAGTTGCTACCCCCCCCCCTCATCTCCAACACAAATAAAGCAAATTCATATAAACCAAGATATTGGAAGGACAATCCCCTCAGAAAGAACACCTGTAGCTACACGCACCCTACAGTCAGCTCCATTTTCTCCATGCCGGCAGGCAATCCCACCAAGGATACGTTGTGTCCGGGGTTGAACATAAAAGCGAAGGGCAGTCGGCACACTCGCCAAAGGTTCCCGGCTCCCCTCCAAAGGAGTAGATGTTCATGAAAACATCCACAATCCATTCTAATGGAAAGAAAGGGTGGCCTGCAAGGGTGCTTGCCGGCCTTGTGTTTGCGGCGCTGGTTCTCACTGGCTGCCCCCAGCCATCTGGCGGCGGTGCCGGAGGAGGCAAGGATAGCCAACAGGAGAAAATCGATCCACCCCTTGCAGTCACCAATTTGAGTGCTGTCTACGATGCCACCAAGAAAACCGTGACAGTGAGCTGGAATAAACCCGCCGGAACCACCGCCCATAAGTACAAGGTGACACTGGGGAGCACGAAAAAGGAAAGCTATTCGACAGATTGCACCTTCACCGGTATAGAAGCCACGGAAAAGGAGGAGACCGTGACGGTGGTGGGCGTGGCAAAGGACGGCACCACGGGAGCAAAGGCCACCACAACGGTCAAGCTGACGGCAGAGCTGGCAGTGGCGGCCATAAAGCCAAATGCCGCCGTCCTCGCACCGAGAGCCTCTAGAACCGTCACCGTCACCTTCACCAACGGAGGGAAGATTCAAGACACTGATACCTTGCAGCTCCAGCTCTACAAGGGAGAGGCAAAGGAAGGTAAAGCTGTAGACCTGACAAAATCTCGGGACGAGGATTATTCTGCCTATCTTTCCGCACCTGCAACCGTCGGCACCTACACACTGAAGGTGCTGCGCAACAATACAGAGGTACCGGGACAGACAGCCACCCTCACCGTCCAAAAGCCAAAGATTGACAGCATCACCCTGAACAAGACGGAGGTGCGCCCCGGCTCCACCATCATCGGAGAACTCAAGGGCAACGAAGCCCTGGCCTCCCTCTTCGGACTGCAGGCAACTGTCACTGCGACAGACGGCAGTGAAGTGGGACAATCCAGCTACATCTCCAACCTGCAATTCACCTATGCCGTGCCAGCTGGCACTTCCGAAGGAACCTACACCATCACTGTCACCCAGAGCGGCACGACTACGAGCCTTGGAACGGTCAAATTCACCGTCAAGGCGGACGCACCGCTGCCCAGCATGGACAACCCCTTTGCGGATGGCAATTCCTACATCACGACCGACGGTTACCAGCCCATCACCTGGAAGGTACAGGGAAACCACCTCGTCACAACGGAAACTAGCTATAACGGCACCACAGAGGAAAACTGGTACACCTTCAGCCACGACGCTGCCAACAAGCGGATAACCCTCACCCCCTACAAGCTGTACGAAGGGGAGTCCGGGAAGACGCTTACCAAGGCCGAGTATGAGAAGGCATTGAGGGAGTCGCAAATGTACTCAGAAGACGCTCTCCGGGCATTTTATAAGCAAGAAATTGCTACCGATGAGGGAAAAAAGGATGTAATAGCCCAAATAAAAGATGCAGATCCTACCGTCACCGGCTTGGAATCCATGACCGACGACCAGCTCGTGGACACCTACATCAGTGTCATGCTTAAGAGCATGGGCTACAACAATTGGAATGAGTCTGTTACGGCCATGATACAGCAAAACCTCAAGGTGTTTGACGTCAAGACTACCTACAGCTATGAGGCGGACAGCAGCATCGGTTCCCTGGTGGCAACGGAGTGGTGGGCCCCCAACGCCACCTTCAAGACCCTGTACGATGCAGGAACATACTTCCGCTTTTCATACAATGGTAGTGGAGAAGCCGCAGGAACCATAACCAGAATTGATTTCAGAGGAACCGATGTTACATTATCTACTGGAAAGGACTCCTCCACGTACTACACCATCGAGTCAGTCTCCGGCAACACCATCAAACTGAAGGCTGACAGTGGTGACACTGCCACCATGACATTCGGCCCCATCACCGACAAGGCACCTGCCTATGAAGGGGATAGCCCCCAGAAGCAGATGACCGTCACCTACAGTGGCCAGAGTTATACCCTCACCCACAGACTAACAAGACACAGCTTTACCATCCAGTAAAGCTTCCGGGGCAACACGCCCCGGGTCAGGGAGCGGCCTCGGCAGACAAACCTGCCGGGGCTTTTTTTGTAACAACAACGCTTTACAAAACAGATCACTTGCTTTACATTATATGC
>CAMGSV010000007.1 GCA_946061495.1 uncultured Spirochaetales bacterium
CGCCATTGTGCCCACCATGGGCGGATTCTACTTCACCAACAAGGCCCTGAGCTATGGCCCTGCGGGAGAGGTGCAGCTGGTGGAGATGACGGAGCCCTTCCTGGCCACTGTCCTGGGATTTTTTGTGCTTGGGCAGCGTGTTTCTCCAACGGACTTGGCGGGCGGCATCCTGATTGTGGCTGGCCTGCTGATTTTGGAGCGGAGAGTCATTCTGACCGCATTCAGAAGCTAGGCTGGCTTCCGTCCGCCGTTTCAGTACAAAAATCCCAGAAGCCAGATGGGAATCCGCTGGTCCGTGCCATTATTCAGGAAAATCGGTTCGTCATCTTCGGGGCAGATGGTCTGGAACCGGTAGATTGGCCTGCCACGGTGGAAGGTGGCGAAGGTAGGGATCGACGGCATCATCGTTGCCCCCCAGCAGGGTGTAGCCTCCGGGTTCCGCTGGGTCAACCGCGGAGGCAGTTGGAATCACGTTCTGGCCAAAAAGTCCGCCAGATGCTGTGCCACCAGCGGCGGGTTCACCATGGGAATCAGGTGGCCGGCGTTGGGGATGGACACCAGCTCCACAGGGGCCTTGGCGGCTGCCTTGATGAAGTCCGGGGCGCCCATGGGATAGAGGCCCTGCTCAGGATAGATGTAGAGGCTGGGCACGGTGAGCTTTTCCATGGCGGGACGGTGGTCGGCGATGAACATGGAGAACCAGAAGCTCTTGAGCACCTGGATGTCATTCACCCCCAAAAGCCCCGCTGCCAGGTTAGGGGCAAGGATGTCCGGGATGGACTTCATGGCAGGCACCAGCCCCGACATGAACCGCAGTTGGAAGGCGCCGAAATTCTCGTTCATCAGCTCCATGTCTGCCAAAAGCTTGGGCAGGTCGTAGAGCTCCTCCTCGTGGTAGCCGAACGTCCACTCCTGGTCGTTGAGGGTCTTGGGGGACATGTCGATGAAGACGCACCGCTTCAGGTTCTCGCAGCCGAACTGCCCCAGGTAGCTGTAGACGGTGGCGGCTCCCATGCTGTGGCCCACCAGGGTAACCTCCTTCAGTCCCAAATAGGCAATCAACTCCTTCAGGTCACGAGCCAGCTGGGCCATGGTGAGGCCCTTGGTGGCCCGGGTGGAGGCTCCCAGTCCCCGGTGGTCGTAGGTGATGCAGCGGTAGCGGTTTTTTAGGATTTCCGCCATGGGCATGAGGGTCTTGCCGCTGCCGGACCAGCCGTGGATAAAGACGACAGGCTCACCCTGTCCCCGATCCTCGTAGTATAGTTGGATGTTGTCGAGATTCGTGTTGTAGTATGGCATGATGTGCTCCTTGTTGTTCTTGTCCAAGGATACAAGAATCATTTTTTTGCGTCAATGTGGAGCACGCTTTTGGAGAAGCTTGATTTGTACAAATCTCTGGACAGTGGATTCAAAGTGTTGGTTCCATCTATTGAATCAGAGGCGAATTTATGATAGTATCCTCTATCGACGGCTCATATAATTTCACGTGGGGCGGGCTTCTGCCTGTCTTTGGTCATCCTCCTCACTGCTGTCTTTTGCCTGTGCAGAAGACACATTGACCATGGTGTGAAAGTCTCTACCAGCCACCAGTAACGGCTGACTATGAGCACGTTCTTTTTTGGCAATGCTGGGGGTGCCGTTCCGCTTCTGCAAGGGGAGCGACTGCCGCAAGGGTGCCGCCGTGATTGTTCGAGCCGCCGAGACATCATTTGAAGGACGGATTTGAAATGAAGGTTGCCATCTTTTTTGGTTCAAAATCAGATACAGACACAATGAAAAAGGCCGCCGCCGTGTTGAAGGAATTCGGGGTGGACTATTGCTCCTATGTGCTTTCTGCCCATCGCAGTGGCGAGCTGCTGCGTCAACGGCTGCAGGAGGCGGAGGCTGCAGGCTGTCAGGTGATTATTGCCGGGGCCGGGCTGGCGGCCCATCTGCCGGGGGTGATTGCCTCCATGACGGTGCTGCCGGTGATTGGGGTTCCCTTGGAGTGCATTTCCGGCGGCAGCAACGGTT
This sequence comes from uncultured Spirochaetales bacterium, assembly GCA_946061495.1. Classification (GTDB taxonomy): domain Bacteria; phylum Spirochaetota; class Spirochaetia; order Treponematales; family Treponemataceae; genus Treponema_F. The sequence goes on from CAMGSV010000007.1 coordinate 2,014, forward strand.
TGGGGGGCATGGATGCCCTCCTGTCCATCGTGCAGATGCCCAAGCAGATTCCCGTGGCCACCGTGGGAATTGGCAACGCCGCAAACGCCGCCTATCTGGCGGTGGAAATCCTTGGAATCAAATATCCTGAGCTTCGGGAAAAACTGCTGGAGTTCAGGAAAAAACTTATGGAAGAGGCCGCAGCAAAGGGCGGCGCAGGAGTTGAATTATGAGCATTGATGTGAACAGCGTGAAGAAGTGCAATCAGATGTACGAGGGGAAGGCGAAGAAGATTTTTGCCACCACCGACCCGGATCTGGTCATCATGGAATACAAGGACTCTGCCACTGCCTTCAACGGCGAGAAGAAGGGGGAGATTGACGAGAAGGGCATCCTGAACAACACCATCGCCGCCTCCATCTTCCAGATGCTGAACCAGAAGGGCATTCCCACCCACTTCATCGCCAAGCTCAATGACCGGGAGGTGCTGTGCAAGAAGGTGAGCATCGTGCCACTGGAGGTCATCGTGCGAAATGTGGCCGCAGGCTCCTTCAGCAAGCGTCTGGCGGTGCCGGAGGGCGCCGAGCTCAAGACCACCATCTTCGAGCTTTCCTACAAGGACGACGAGCTGGGGGATCCCCTCATCAACGACTACCATGCTGTGGCCATCGGTGCGGCCACCTGGGATGACTTGAAGGTCATCTATGACATCACCGCCAAGATCAACGACATCCTGAAGGAATTCTTCTTGGGCTGCGGCGTTCGGCTCATCGACTTCAAGCTGGAGTTCGGCCGTGACAGCCAGGGGAACATCATCCTGGCCGACGAGATTTCCCCCGACACTTGCCGCTTCTGGGATGCCAAGACAAACGAGAAGCTGGACAAGGACCGGTTCCGCCGGGATCTGGGCAACGTGAAGGAAGCCTACGTGGAGATGCTGAACCGCATTACAGGAAAGAACTAGTGGGAGATACGACATTGACGCTCAAAGAGCAGGATACATTTTTGGACACCGATGAAGGTAAGCTGGAGGAAAAGTGCGGCATTCTGGGCATCTACCTGAACAAGAAGGATAGGATCGAGGCCTTCAACGCCGCAAAGCTGGCCTACTACGGCCTCTATTCCCTCCAGCATCGTGGTCAGGAGAGTGCAGGAATTTCTGTCTCCAACGGGGAGCGGATTGAAACCCACAAGGCCATGGGTCTGGTGGCGGACGTGTTCACGGCAGGCAAGCTTGATGAGCTGGCGGGTCAGATTGCGGTGGGCCACGTGCTGTATTCCACCAGCGGCATCGCCCACATCGAGAACGCCCAGCCCTTTGTGACCTACTTCAAGCTGGGTGGCATTGCGGTGGCCCACAACGGTGCCCTCACCAACTACGAGCAGCTGAAGGAATTTCTGGAGGAGACGGGCTCCACCTTCACCTCCACCAGCGACACTGAGGTCATCAACAAGCTTATCGGAAAGAGCTACAAGAAGGGCTTGGAGCGGGCCCTCACCGACACCATCCAGATGATCAAGGGCTCCTTTGCCCTGGCGGTGATGACGGAGAGCAGCCTCATTGGCGCCCGTGACCCCAACGGAATCCGTCCCCTGTGTCTGGGCAAGCTGGAGGGGGGCTGGATGCTGGCCAGCGAGAGCTGCGCCATCGATGCCGTGGGCGGCACCTTTGTGCGGGACATTCAGCCCGGTGAGATTGTCATCATCAACGAGGACGGAGTGTTGTCCTTTGAGTTCGGGGAGCGGACTGCAAAGCGCACCTGCATCTTTGAGTACGTGTATTTTGCCCGGCCTGACTCCATCATGGACGGCATTTCCATCCAGGATGCCCGCATGAAGATGGGTGCCGTACTGGCAAAGGAAAGCGGTGTCCCCGCTGACGTGGTGATTGGAGTGCCGGATTCCGGTCTTGGTGCCGCCATGGGCTATGCCGTGGAGGCTGGCATTCCCTACGCCATGGGAATTGTGAAGAACAAGTACATCGGCCGCACCTTCATCGCCCCCACCCAGGCGGAGCGGGAAAACCTGGTGTTCGTAAAGCTGAACGCCATGCAGAGCGACGTAAAGGGAAAGCGGGTGGTGGTGATTGACGACTCCATCGTGCGGGGCACCACCTGCCGCCGTCTGATTCAGATTCTGCGGCGGGCTGGAGCCAAGGAGGTTCATTTCCGTGTCTCCTCGCCGCCGGTGAAGTATCCCTGCTACTTTGGCATCGACACCCCCAGCCGGGCGGACCTGATTTCCGCCGAGCACACCACCGAGGAAATCTGTGCGGCCATTGGTGCCGATTCCCTGGCCTTCATTTCCTTGGACGGCATGTTCGAGGCCCTGAAGGATCTGAATCCCGACACCTACGGCTACTGCAAGGGCTGCTTTACGGGAGAATATCCCGTGCCGGTGCCCGGCGAGCTGAACGGCCGCAGCTGCTGCTCGTGAGGCCACCTGCTTCCAGTCCATGATGAACGTGAATAACTGTTGTTCATGATGAACTCGAATAATTGTTGTTCATGATGAATGGGGAATCCACCTGTTTGTGCAGGTGGATTTTTTTGTTAAAAAATGATGAAAAATAGTAAAGTTCAATGTAATCAGGCTTCCGGGGTGTTTTTTTGTTGCTGGTAGGGTCGCTTGTGGTGCAGGTAGCTGTGGCGGGCAAAGCGGTAGTGGTTCACCAGAAAGCTCATGAAGGCGTTGAATTTCCACTTGAAGGCCCACAGTGCCACGTGCCGTCCCTTTTTCTGGCAGACGAGGGCGTGGCGGACCACCTTGTCCACGGGCTTGCCATGGAGCACCTCCTTTCTGGCTCCATTTGATGCTACCTTGGCGAATTCCGTGGCCACGGAGCCGGGGCACAGGGCCATGACGTGGATGCCTCGGTCCTTCAGCTCTGCCGCCAGTGCCAGGGAAAAGCTCCTGACGTAGGACTTTGAGGCGGCGTAGACGGCAAAGTTGCCCAAGGGAATGTAGGCGGCAAGGCTTGCCACATTGATGATGCTGCTGCCCCTGTCCAGGTAGGGGAGAGCCGCCCCGCAGATGCCCGTGAGGGAGGTGACGTTCAGCTCCACCAGCGCAAGCTCCCGTTCCACCGGGGTTTCGGCAAAGGGGCCGTAGGTGCCAAAGCCCGCATTGTTGATGAGGGTGTCGATGACGAACTCCCCCCGCTGGGCTTCTTCTGCAAGGAGCTGGGAAAAAAGCTGGTATCCTCCCCGGCCGGCAATGTCCTGGGGAATGATTCTGAGGGCGGGGCGGGAAGGGGGGCGGTCAGCGTCCATCTGCTTCCAGCTGTGGGTCAGTGCAGTGGCCAGTTCCTTCAGTCGGTCCTCCCGCCGTGCCACCAGCCAAAGCTCCTGTGCCTGCCGAAAATCCATGATTTGCCGGGCGAACTCCTGCCCAATGCCGGAACTGGCTCCGGTGATGATGATAATCCGCTTCATTCTCTCAACTCCTCCAATTCAGTTCCCATTCCTCTCTGCTCATGCCGAATTCCTCCCTACCGCTTGTCCACCACGTAGAGGTACTCCGTGACGTGGAGGCTGCGGTTGGCCAGATTCCGGGAGCCACGGAAGGTGTTGTAGGGGCATTCCAGCCGCTGGAAGGTGCCCTGGGCGGCCAGGAGGGACTCCATTTCCTCCGGCTTGATGAAGCCCTCCGAATTGTAGGAAATCAGCAGGCAGGAGGCGGGGATGGTGGCGATGAGCCGTTCCAGCACCGGCTTGATGTGGCGGGCCTTGTTGTAGTGGGAGCGATTCCAGTTTTTGGGGATGCCGGACACCTGGCTCAACTCCTCCGCAGCAGGCTCCCGCCCGGAGGCAAGGAGGTTCAGCATGAAGTAGTTGGAGCCGTAGGGATGCTGGTTGTAGGGCGGGTCCAGGTAGGCCACATCCACCGGGGGGAGCTGCTCCACCGCTGTCTGGGCCTCCTTCTGCATCACTTCCACCGGGCAGGAAAAAGTGCTGAACACGGGATAGGGCAGGGTGATGGGGGCGGCAATCCGTTGGAGTGCGTCCCGACCGGTGCCGCCGAACTGCCCCACTCCCTCCGTGTTCTTGTAGAAGCCCTTGAAGACACCGGAGGTGTTGGCGTGGATGGAGGCCTGGGAAAGCAGGGGCGCCAGGAAGAAGTCCTGGAGGTGGGGCGGCACCTGCTGGCAGATGAGGCGGCGGGCGGTGTCCAGATAGCGGGCGTTGCGGGTGGTGTAGAAGCACCGTTCTCCCGGCTGGATGGCGGTGTCGTCGGCGGGGGCGTAGTGGCGGGCGATGTAGCCCGGCTCCAGGGGGCCTTCCTCCAGCTGGCGGGTGAGGGACTGGTGGAACTGCCGCAATTGCTCCTCCGGAAGCTCCTCCCTGTTGGCCTGATAGCAGCGGTTGATGATGGCAGAATAGAGCTCCAGGTCGTTGACCCACATTCTTTCCGCAAATTGGCGGAGGTAGCGGGCCACCACGCCGGAGCCAGAGAAGCAGTCAAAGATGGAAAGCCGCTCCTTTCCCAGGATGTGCTGCACCTGCCGCAGTCCCGTGCCAATGAAATCCAGCAGGGCCCGCTTGTTCCCGATGTAGGTAATCAGCTGCTCCTGGAGGTATGCCTCGTTTTCCTTCACAACACCCATGGCTCCCTCCGCTACAGGGGAAGAATGGCACACCACAGCACCGTGGCGATGCCGGCACAGCCAATGGCAAGGCCGCTCATGGCTCCTTCCACCTCTCCCATTTCTAGTGCCTTGGTGGTACCTGTTACGTGGCTACTGGTTCCCATGGCAACTCCGATGGCCACAGGGTTTGTTATCTTGAACAGCTTAGCCAAGGAAGGACAAACCAAGGCACCAAAGTTACCAGTAATGATGATTCCGGCTACGGTGATGGCAGGAATTCCTCCAAAGGCTTCCGTAAGACTCCATCCAATGGCTGTAGTAACAGACTTTGGAGCCATGGAAAGGATGATATTCCAGTCCAGGTTGAACCATTTTCCCATGATGGTGATACTGCCAACGGCGGTGAGGGCACCCACAGTTGTACCCACCAGAATAGGCAGGATATTTTTCTTCAAGGTTTCCAGTTGCTCGTACATGGACACTGCCAGTATAGCGGTGGCTGGAGACAGGAAGATGGCTATCATATAACCACCAATATAGTAGCTTTCGTAGGGAATTTTTGTATAGCCTAAAAAGAGGCAGCAAACTACAATGGCTATCAGTAAGGGATGGGTAATGGGATGCTTCCATTTTTTGTAGATAACCAGTCCCAGCTGGTAGGAAAAGATAGAAAGACACAGACCAAAAAATGGTGAGTTGATAAAGGTGGTCCAGAGGGTTACAAGTGTCTCATTCATTGTCATCTCCTTGGAACTGGGCTTGTGGAATGGATTTTTTCTTTTGGGTCAGTTTCATAGTGAAATTTACTGCAAAGGCGGTGACCAAAAAGGTAAGAATGGTAGAAACCATGCTGATAACCAGTAGGGGAATCAATATTTCTTTCAGCAGCTCTGTGTGCTGAATGATGCTGACACTGGAAGGAACTAAGAAAAATGCCATGTTTTGCTTTAAAAACTGGGCTTTTTGACGGATGTGGTCGATCTTCATTACCCGTACCAATAGCAGGATGAAAATCAGTATCATTCCGATGATGTTTCCTGGAAGGATAAAGGGCAGTATGGAGGAAAGAGCTTCTCCCACCAGACAAATGCCAAGGACAATGCCGATTTGCAACAAGATGTTCATGTCCCCATAATGCCATGTTTTTGAAATTCCTGCAATTGGCGGGATTGATTGCTTTCTCCTGCAGAAAGAAATGTGGTATACTGTACCTGCCGCTATGGACACCATGACCCCGGAACAACGCCATTACACCATGTCCCGCATCCGCAGCACGGAGAACCGGCCTGAGCGGGAGATTCGCTCCAAGCTCCACGGCTACGGCTTCCGTTTCCGCAAGAACCACCGCCGCCTGGCTGGCAGTCCCGACATTGTGCTGCCCCGCTACCGGGCAGTCATCTTTGTGAACGGCTGCTTCTGGCACGCCCACCGTGGCTGCTCCAAGTTCCGGCTGCCCCGCACCAACACAGAATTCTGGCGGAGCAAGCTGGAACGCAACAGGCGGCGGGATCGGGAGACGGTGGAGCAGCTGCTGTCGGAGGGCTGGCGAGTGGCGGTGGTGTGGGAGTGCTCCATCACCGGGCGGCGGCGGGCAGACAAGATTGCCAACGTGGCGGAGTGGCTGGCCTGGTGGCTGGAAGAGGATTTTGGGGAGCCCTTCGTGGAGGTGTGAGCTGCCCGATGTTCGTCCCAGTGTCAGATGGCACTTCCCCCGCCTCCTCCCCATGCTGCCATACCTCTTGTTTTCCAGCTTGAATTGTATAGGTGACTCGTGCATTATTCAACAGTAAAAAATGAGATGGCTTGTTCTTTGTGCTCCGAAAGAATTCCCATCAACCGGAAAGCGGAGCCTGTGGGGTGGCTTCTTCCCGCTTCCCATGCCTCCACAGTTTTTTTTGACACTCCCATATAGCAGGCAAAAATAGTTTGTGTCATTCCAGCTGCGGTGCGAATTGTTCTGATTTCTGAAGGGTTGAATTCTTTAACGGGAGCAATCATGTATGTCGTTTTCTTTGCGGAAATTCTTCCTTTTTCAAATTCGATTGCTTCTTGCAAACCTTCTTTTAAGTCTTCAAATAAAGAGTTCATATTTTTCTCCTATACCTTGCGTGAGTTGGCAGCCTCATTTTTTAGTGCTTTTACAAGTTTTTTCAAGACAGTCTTTTCTTCGGCAGAAAGATTCTCTTGCTCATTTTTTGTAAAAGCAGTAATGAGGTATGTCACTTCATATTCCTCAAAGTCTGTATAACAAACACGAGCACTTCCACTTTTTCCTTTGTTTTCGAGGGGAAAGCGTACTTTTCTGATGCCTCCTGTTCCTTCCATTACGGGACCTGACTGAGGATTCTTTAGAAGCATTGTCTGCAAATTTAGCAAGTCTCCATCATTCAATCCAATTTCCTTCCATCTCTTCGTGAATAATGGTACTTCTATGAAAGTCCTCGTGAATATATCCATAAGTTAATACTACACCCTATTTTATAGGGTGTCAATATCAAAAAAATAAATTGACGTATTTAGGGTTGCTGGGTGCTGCCACACCTTCCCCGCCACCCAATCTCCAATTTATTTTCCTACTTGTATTGTAGAAAATGGCTCCTTTGTGGTAATATGGCTTGACTTTCACTAAAGTCTATGTAGACAGATTTTATATCCTTGGGGGTAATGACGATGAAGAATGCGTACGTGAAGCGGGTTTGGGAGCAGGTGCAGGCCAAGAATGGCCATGAGAGTGAGTACCTGCAGGCTGTTCAGGAGGTGCTGGAGTCCCTGGAGCCAGTGGTGGAGCAGATGCCTGAGCTGGAGGCCAATTCTATCCTGGAGCGGATTGTGGAGCCGGAGCGTGTCATTATGTTCCGGGTGCCTTGGATGGACGATTCTGGAAAGGTGCAGGTAAACCGTGGCTTCCGTGTTCAGTATAACAGTGCCATCGGTCCTTACAAGGGTGGTATCCGTTTCCATCCCTCCGTTAATTTGAGTATTTTGAAATTCCTGGGATTTGAGCAGGTGTTCAAGAACAGCCTTACTACCTTGCCCATGGGTGGCGGTAAGGGTGGATCTGACTTTGATCCCCACGGAAAATCTGACGCTGAAGTAATGCGGTTCTGCCAGTCTTTTATGACAGAGCTGTATCGCCACATTGGTGCCGACACTGATGTTCCCGCTGGTGACATTGGCGTTGGTGGCCGTGAGGTGGGCTATATGTTCGGCCAGTACAAGCGGATCTGCAACGAGTTCACTGGCGTGCTCACCGGAAAGGGCCTCCAGTTCGGTGGCTCCCTCATCCGGCCTGAGGCCACCGGCTACGGCTGCGTCTACTTTGCCCAGAACATGCTGGCGGTGAAGGGAGGCGACTTCGCCGGAAAGGTCTGCGCCGTGTCTGGTTCCGGCAATGTGGCCCAGTTCTGTGCCGAAAAACTGATTCAGCTGGGAGCCAAGCCCGTGACCCTGTCCGACTCCGCCGGATTCATCTACGACCCCGACGGCATTGATGCCGAGAAGCTGGCCTTCGTGAAGGAGCTGAAGAACGTGAAGCGCGGCCGCATCAAGGAGTATGCCGACAAGTACCCCGGTGCCACCTACACTGCGGGCGCCCGTCCCTGGTCTGTGAAGTGCGACTGTGCCTTCCCCTGTGCCACCCAGAACGAGCTGAACGGCGACGAGGCGAAGGCCCTCATTGCCAACGGCGTAAAGCTGGTGGCGGAGGGAGCCAACATGCCCTCAACCCCTGAGGCGGTGGCCGCATTCCAGGCTGCCGGTGTCATGTTCGCTCCCGGAAAGGCTTCCAACGCAGGTGGTGTGGCCACCTCCGGTCTGGAGATGAGCCAGAACTCCATCCGCATGTCCTGGAGCCGTGAGGAGGTGGATGAGAAGCTGAAGGGCATCATGAAGAACATCCACGACAACGCTTATGCCGCCGCCAAGCAGTTCGGCATGGAGGGGAACTATGTGGCGGGCGCCAACATCGCAGGCTTCCTGAAGGTTGCCCAGGCCATGATTGCCCAGGGTGTGGTGTAAGGAGTGAGCATGAGGATCGAGACGGAATGCCTCCACGCAGGCTATACCCCCAAGAACGGGGAGCCGCGGGTGGTTCCCATTGTTCAGAGCACCACCTACTGTTTTGACTCCACCGAGCATATCGCCGACCTGTTCGATATGCCCACTGAGTTCATGTACTCCCGCTTTGCCAATCCCACCTGTGATGCGGTGGAAAAGAAGATTGCCGCGCTGGAGGGTGGTGTGGGTGCCCTGCTGACTTCCAGTGGTCAGGCTGCCGTTCTCTGCACCATCCTGAACCTGTGCAAGGCGGGGGACAGCATCGTTGCCGTATCCACCATCTACGGCGGTGTCATCAACCTGCTGTCCGTCACCTTGAAGCGGCTGGGAATCGAGTGCAACTGGGTCTCCCCCGATGCCACTCCCGGCCAGATTCGCAAGGCTATCCGCAAGAACACCAAGCTGGTGTTCGGTGAGACCATTGCCAATCCGGCTCTGCGGGTGCTGGATATTGAGCGCTTTGCCAAGGCTGCCCATGAGAAGGGTGTTCCCCTGGTGGTGGACAACACCTTTGCCACGCCAGCCCTGTGCCAGCCCTTGAAGTGGGGAGCCGATATTGTGATTCACTCCACCACCAAGTACATGGACGGTCACGCCCTGCAGGTGGGTGGCGTGATTGTGGACGGGGGCTCCTTTGACTGGGCAGCCGCCAGCGAGCGGTTCCCTGACTTTGTGACTCCCGATGAAAGCTACCATGGCGTTGTGTACACCCGTGACTTTGGCAATCTGGCCTTCATCATCAAGGCCCGGATGCAGATTATGCGTGACTTGGGCATCTATCAGTCTGCCCATGCCGCCTTCCTGCTGAATCTGGGACTGGAGACCTTGCCGGTGCGTATGCGGCAGTACAGTCTCAACGCCTCCGTTGTGGCGGAATACCTGAACTGCAGCGACAAGGTGGAGTCCGTGTACTATCCCGGTCTGCCCAAGAGCCCTGAGAAGAAGCTGGTGAAGAAGTACCTGCAGAACGGCTGCAGCGGTGTCATCACCTTTGTCATCAAGGGGGGACGTGAGGCGGCGGTTCGGTTTATGGACGCCTTGCAGCTGGTCTCCCGGGTGGTGCACGTGGCGGACATCCGCACCTGCGTGCTGCATCCCGCCAGCTCCACCCATCGTCAGGCCACTGACCAGCAGCTGGAGGCAGCCGGAATCAATGCCGGCATGATCCGCCTGTCTGTGGGCCTTGAGCATGTGGAGGACATTGTCGCCGACATCCAGCAGGCTTTGGAGAAGGTGTAATTGGCGGGAATCTCCAACTTCCACACCCATACCTATCTCTGCGGCCATGCGGAGGGCTGGGTTCCTGACTATGTGCAGGTGGCCCAGTCCGCCGGTTGCTCGGCTCTGGGCTTTTCCGACCACTGCCCCTATCCTGAGTCAGACTCCACCTTCTGGCAGGGGGGCAGGTGCGGGGCAGCCCGGGGGCTGAACCTGTGGCCAGAAATCAGGATGCGGGAGCACGACACTGAGGACTATGTGGCCGCCGTGCGGCAGTCCGCCGAGACGGTGGATTTTCCCGTGTACCTGGGGTTTGAGTGCGAGTACGACAAGCGGCTCCACAGCTGGTACCAGGAGGAGCTTTTGGGTCGCTGGGGAGCGGACTATCTGGCCCTTGGCCCCCACTGGGTGGCTGGCGGCCAGGAGCTGCCCTACATTCCCGGCGTGACTTCCCGGAAGGAAATCCATCGTTACTTTGACGGTGTGGTGGAGGCCATCGCCAGCGGTCTCTTTTCCTTTGTTGCCCACCCGGACCTGATTATGGCCAACGGGCGGGACTGGAGCAGGGAGCTGGAGGCCGGGTTCAATGGAGTGCTGGATGCCGCCATGGACTGCGGGCTGCCGGTGGAGGTGAACGGACTGGGGCTTGCCCGCTCCACGCAGGTGGGTCTTGCCGGGAGACTCTACCCCCACCACAAGTTCTGGGAGCTGGCAGCCCTTCGTGGAGCCACCGTCATCTGCAATTCCGACGCACACCAGAGCCAGAACACCATCATCCACGCCCAGCTTGCCAGGGACTACGCCGCAGAATTCGGGCTGGTTCCGGTGGAGGGGATTTTTTAGGGAGAGGAGATAGGAGTGAGGACTAAGGCTTGAAAATTCGCTCCTCATCCCCATTCCGATGGAACCGTTATTTTTTCAAGCTATCGATGTACTTGTCCAATTCTTCTAGGGAGAAGTTGCTGTATGCGGCGACGGCTGCCACCACTCCTGCGGCGCTTGCCAGGTCATCGGTGTAGCCCACTGCAGGCATCACGTCGGGAATCAGGTCCAGGGGTAGCAGGATGTAGCCGATGGCTCCGATGATGAGGGCCTTCATCTTGGTGGGGGTGGCGGGATTGTCCAGGGCGGAGATGAGGCTTCCCAGGGAGTTGACGATGGCACCTGCCGCTCCCGCCACCACCTTTGGCTTGTTGCGGGTTGCCTTCCTGAGCTTTACCAGCAGCTTCAAGGCCATGTTCTTGTCGAAATGCTGCTGGTACTTTTCCACCAGCTCCTCCTCGCTCACACTCTCCACGCTGGTCTCAAAATCCTTTGCCATAGGCTCCTCCTTTCAATGTAGGCAGACTGCAAGTCTTGATGGGCATTGCAGTCTGCGGCTTATCTATAGTTAATTATGTATCAGTCAGTTTCAGTAGTTGCTTTCAAAAAGCTTTGTAGGTCGTCATATAGGTTTGCGGGACAAAGATTTTCCTTTTCCAGCAGGGTGAATAATTTTTTGCACAGTTTCTGCCAAGTCTCTTCTTCGGCCTTGTTTTGGGAATACAATACGGCATGAATCATTGTTGGATTAGTATCATTTTTGTTCGGTTCGCTGTCCACCACTAGATACAGGGCGGGGTTTTCTATCTTTTCATCATTCAACAGGCTCTGGATGACACCAGTTTGATCGTTGACATGCTTTGAGATGGCCAGAGCCAAGGTCTTCACCACCTTCTGCTGATGGTAAAGAAGGCAGCCTTCCGTTCCCTCAACCACATCAACAAAAACAGGGGCATCCCCATACTCCAGCCTCACGCACGGATGTTCCGCAAGACCATATACAGAGCACAAGTGCTCCTGCAGCGGAGGCTTCTGTATTTTGTATCCCGCCTCCTCCCGCAATCCCTTGTCCCGGAAATGAGTCTGCCATGTTTCCAGCAAGCCGCCAAGGTCAGCAACCGTTCCATTTGAGCCGCTGGGAACCCACAGGATGGCATCGTATCCAATGCCACCACCGACAATTCGATGGATATTCTTTTCTTTTGTATCCATAAAACTGTCCTCCTTCAAAATAAAAATTTATATTGTCATTGCAGGGAAGCGGCCGAACAAAATGTCCGTCCGCCTCCCTGCAAAATACAATGCCTAGATTGAGTCCAGGGAATTTTCAAATTCCTGTTGTTCTTTTTGCCGTTGTTCTTCTTGACGGCGCCTTTCCTCTTCTTCCTTTTGTTGTTTAAACTCTTCCTCTTGTCTTTTTTTCTTCATTATGGCTTCTTGTCTCTGTTTTTCACTGTCCTGCAAATAATTCATTTGCTCAACGATGGGTTGTGAAAACACTAGCAAATTCTGATAGAAAGCTTGAACATCAAGTTCTGATTCTTGAAACCATTTCTCATTAGAAAACAGTCCAAAGAAATCTTCACCCGTTTTTATCTTGCCATAGGTTCCTTTATGCTGAACAAGCCTGCCAGCGTTGGGGTCAGATAGGTCGACTCCAATCAAGTTACCGACATGGAGAGCGAGCGTATCATCAGAGATATACCTTAGTGCTGTCAGATAGCTCCACATTCTCCTATTGGAAGTTTTATAGCTCAAATACATGGACGCAGGTGGATCACGCCACCCTTTTTCAGCTAGTTCTGTAACAAACTTTCGATATTGTGGATAGAGGTAATGGGGACATAATACTTCTCTATGCTGCACCCATTCTTCTTCGCACTTAATCATTCCACAGTCACCTTCACTAACTATAAAAAATAATTCTTTGTCATCATCTTTGTTTGGTTTATAATAAAAGTGGTAATGTTTAAAACTATCCCCACTGATACTAGCGATAAACCTACCTCCGTCCTTTAACTCAAAAACACCCCCATTTCTTGGAGACCTGCTATAGGTTGGTCCAGGTATTTTCGTATATTCTTTTGAATTGGTTGGATCAGCAATATAACCACATCCATCTTCGGCTAGTATCATCCGATCAATTGGTAACAGGGTAGCATTTTGAAAGAAATCCTTTCTTTGGAAAATCTCATTCCACTTTTTCATCAACTGTATAATATGAGTTGTATTAGTCTGGTCAGGAAAATAAAATACTCGAAATTTTTGATTGTCCTCAATCTTTTTATCGATGTCATCAATCTTTTTTTCAAGATCCTTATAAAGTTTCATAGCTCCTTTTCCAAGGTCACCTAACAATCCCATCTCGCTTCCTCCTTAAAGCTTTGTCGCCGAGACATACTTGTAGCGGCCCATGGAGCGCTGCATGAAGAGGGCCTTTGCCTCTCCAACCGAGTCCGCCTGAATCACCATGTGACATACCACACCGTTGGGCTGCTTGTAGTAGACCTTGTACCGTGCCTTTGCCATACTTCCTCCTATTTGCAAGACATTCAAATAGACTTATATAAAACATTCTATCTGATGTTTGCAGGAGTGTCAATCTAACAGTTAGAATCAAATCATACTTTTAGAATGGATGAGCAAGATGACAGGTGCGGACGTTCGGAAATCCCTTTCTCAAAACATCAAACATTTTCGTGAGGTGCGGCGGCTTTCCCAAGCTGATTTGGCCTACAAAGCAAATATTTCCATTCCCTTTCTCAGCGACATAGAACGAGGAAACAAGTGGCCCCATCCCGACACCTTGGCAAGCCTTGCCACCGCCTTGCAGGTGGAGACCTTCGAGCTCTTTGTCTCCGAGGGAATTGTTGGAAAGGAGGCGGGAACCTTGGTACAGAAGGTAGTTCAGGAGCTAGTCCAGCTCCAAAGGCAGGTTGCAGATGAGATTCTCCTGCGGTATATCGGTATGGGTGGAGAGAGCATAGCCACACAGCATACTACATCGGCACAATGACGGAGCAGGAGCTGGCGGAGAAGTCGGGGGCCTCCGCAAACTACATCGCCCTCATCGAGTGCGGGAAGAATTTTCCCTCCCTGCCCATGATTGAGCATATTGCGGCGGCGCTGGAGGTGGACGAGATGGACTTGTTCGACAAGGCCGGTCTGGAATTCCAGAGCAACGAGGCCATACGGAAGCGGCTTTTGGAGCAGCTGGTGGGCGCAGTGAACGATGCCTTCGACACCATGCTGCGGCGGCAGGGCTAGACCCCGTCCGCCCTCCTCATCATGTTTTAACAAAATCCTCACTTTTATTTAACTGACCCCTTACCTGCATTTCATCTTTCCTCCCTATACTCATGGTCGACGGCGGGCCCGGCGTAAGGCGGGCATGGGCCGACAAACTGTTGAAAGGAGATTTTGACAATGAATGTAGGTACTAGACTTACTTGTATGATGCTGACCTTGGCTGGCATCGTCCTTCTGGGCGCAGGCTGTGCCGGAAAGAATACCGCCATCACGGTGATTTCCCGCGAGGACGGCTCAGGCACCCGCAGCGCCTTTGTGGAGCTTTTGGGAATTGCTGCCGATGGCGTGGACAGGACTACTGAGCTGGCCGAGATTTCAAACAGCACCTCCGTGGTGCTGCAGTCCGTGGCGGACAATGGAAACGCCATCGGCTACATTTCCCTTGGCTCCCTGAGCGATGTGGTGAAGGCGGTGCCGGTGGATGGTGTTGCACCCACGGCGGAGAACGTGCAGGCAGGCTTGTATTCTGTCTCCCGTCCCTTCAATGTGGTGACACGGGGGCCTGTGGAGACGGCCTCGCCTTTGGTGGCGGACTTCCTGGCCTTTGCCCTCAGTGAGGACGGGCAGAAAATTGTAGAGGAGAAGGGCTATGTCAGGGCGGCCGACGGTGCGGACTACCAGGGTGGCGGTCTGACAGGAACCATCGTGGTGGCCGGCTCCACCTCTGTGGCTCCGGTGATGGAGGCATTGGCAGACCGCTACAAGGAGCTGAATCAGGGGGTTGTCATCGAGATTCAGCAGACTGGCTCCTCTGCCGGCATGACCAGCACCCTGGAGGGGGCCAGTCACATCGGCATGGCTTCCCGTGAGCTTTCCTCCAGGGAGCTGGAGCAGGGGCTGGTTCCTACCGTGCTGGCCTTGGACGGCATCGCCATCATCGTAAACCGGCAGAACGGGCTGGAAGGTCTTTCCTCCGCCCAAGTCAGGGACATCTACACGGGAGCCATCCAGGATTGGAGCGAAACGCAGGGGCAGCCTGTCGGACAGGAGCAGACTGTCGCAGTGCCTGCCGAATAGCGAGGACAAATTGACTCAGATGTACGGAATCATTCAGGGGGATTTTCCCCAGGTGGCTGGCGGCGGGGAGCGGGCCGACGGGCGGTACAGGATGCAGGAGGTGAGGGAGCGGGGAATGCGGCTGGTGTTCCTGGGTGCCGCCTGCGTCTCGGTGGTGGCGGTGGTGGCAATCTGCCTCTTCCTTTTGGCTAAGGGCTTGCCTGCCATGGCGGAAATCGGCTGGAAGGAATTCCTTTTGGGCAGCAGCTGGCGACCGCTGGAGGGAAGGTTCGGCATCTTTCCCATGATTGTAGGCAGCCTCTGCGTCACGACGGGAGCCATGGTGGTGGGGGTGCCCCTGGGACTCTTCTGCGTCGTGTTTATGGCTCGGTTCTGCCCCCCAGGGCCCTATCGTCTGCTGAAGTCGGCAGTGGATCTGATGGCTGGCATTCCCTCCATCGTCTACGGTTTCTTCGGCCTCATGGTGATTGTGCCCTTCATTCGGCAGCTGGTGGGAGGCAGCGGCAAGGGAATGCTGACGGCCGCCATTCTGCTGGGCATCATGATTCTGCCCACCATCATCAGTGTGGCGGAGGCAGCGATCCGTGGGGTGCCGACAGGCTACTACGAGGGCTCCCTTGCCCTGGGTGCCACCAAGGAGCGCAGCGTGTTCTTTGCGGAGCTGCCGGCGGCAAGAAGGGGCATTATGGCGGGGATTGTGCTGGGGCTGGGACGTGCCATGGGGGAGACCATGGCGGTGGTGATGATCTGCGGGAACCAGAGCGTCCTGCCACAGAGCATTGTCTCTGGGGTGCGCACGCTGACGGCCAACATCGTGCTGGAGATGGGCTATGCCACGGACTTGCACCGGAACGCCCTCATTGCCACGGCGGTGGTGCTGTTCGTGTTCATCCTCATCATCAATATCCTGTTTTCCCTGATGAAAAGGAGGGCGGGGGTATGAGTGTAGCTGGAAGGCTGGTGGCCTGGTTCCGCTCGTACCGGGGGCAGCCCTTGTCCCTGGTGCTGCGGCTTGCGATGCTGCTGTCGGTGGCGGCCACCGTGGGTATGCTGCTGCTCCTGCTGGGGCATATTCTGGTGCGGGGTGTTCCGGCCCTGCTGGAGTGCCTCCCGTCAATCTTCGCCTGGGAATACAACGGGGAGAATGTCTCCATGACACCGGCCATCGTCAACACGGTCCTGGTAACGCTGCTTTCTCTGCTGGCGGCGGTACCCCTAGGCATTGGGGCAGCCATCTATCTGGCGGAGTACGCCCCCCGGCGGAGTCGGCTGGTACAGATAATCCAGCTGGCAACGGAAACCCTGGCGGGAATTCCTTCTATTATATATGGCTTGTTCGGCTACCTGCTGTTTGTGCTGGCCTTGGGCTTCGGCTATTCCCTGGGGGCGGGTGTGGTGACGCTGGCTTTGATGATTCTGCCCCTCATCATCAGGACGAGCCAGGAGGCATTGGAGTCGGTGCCGGACACCTTCCGTGAGGGGAGCTTTGGGCTGGGGGCAGGTAGACTGCGGACGGTGTTCCGGGTGGTGCTGCCCAGCGCCGTGCCGGGAATACTTGCCGGGGTGATTCTGGCGGTGGGAAGGATTGCAGGGGAGAGTGCCGCTCTAATCTTCACGGCGGGAACCTATGCCGCCGTGCCGGACAGCCTTGGTGACTCGGCCCGCACCCTCTCCGTCCACATATACGCACTGCTTTCGGAGGGCTTGTATATCCGTCAGGCTTACGCTACGGCGGTGGTGCTCCTGGTGGTGGTTGTTGGAATTAACACCCTGTCTGCCTTTGTGGCAAGGAAGCTGGTCCGCCGCTAGTGGCAGAAAAAGGAGAAATATATGGAAAAGATTTGTGTGGAGGGACTGCACCTGCACTATGGCGACTACCATGCCTTGAAGGGAATCGACATTTCCTTTCAATCTGGAGAGATAACCGCCCTCATCGGGCCTTCGGGCTGCGGCAAGTCCACCCTGCTGAAGTCTCTGAACCGCATGAACGACCTGGTGGAGGGCTGCCGCATCCAGGGACGGATTCTGCTGGACGGCCAGGACATCTACGGCGGCATGGACGTGAACCTGCTGCGGCGTCGGGTGGGAATGGTCTTCCAGAAGCCGAACCCCTTTCCCATGAGCGTCTATGACAACATCGCCTATGGGCCACGTACCCACGGAGTCAAGGACCGGCGGCGGTTGGACGAGATTGTGGAGCAGTCCCTGCGGGATGCGGCCATCTGGGGGGAAGTGAAGGACCGGCTGAAAAAGAGCGCCCTGGGGCTGTCCGGCGGCCAGCAGCAGCGGCTGTGCATTGCCCGTGCACTGGCGGTGGAGCCGGAGGTGCTGCTGATGGACGAGCCCACCTCCGCCCTGGATCCCATCTCCACCGCAAAGATTGAGGAGCTGGCGGTACAGCTGAAGGAGCGGTACACCATCGTCATGGTGACCCACAACATGCAGCAGGCGGTGCGTGTCTCGGACAAGACGGCCTTCTTCTTGCTGGGCGAGCTGGTGGAGTTCAGTGGTACGGAGCGGATTTTTTCCGTGCCCCAGGACCAGCGGACGGAGGACTATATCACGGGTCGCTTCGGATAAGGAGGAGATGATATGAGGACAAAGCTTGACCAGATGCTGGACACCATGAACATGGAGCTGATTCGCATGGGGGCTATGTGTCAGGAGGCAATTTCCTGCGCCGTCCACGGAATGCTCTGCGGACAGGAGGAGCTGACGGAGAAGACATTTTCCATTGAGCGGGCCATTGACGAGAAGGAGCGGGAAATCGAGAGTCTGTGCATGAAGCTGCTGCTGCGCCAGCAGCCGGTGGCAAAGGACCTGCGGGTGGTTTCGGTGGCCCTGAAGATGATTCGTGACATGGAGCGCATCGGGGACCAGGCTGCCGACATAGCAGAGATTTCCCGCCACATTGAGAATGACAATGTGTTCGGCCGCGTCCACGTGAAGGAGATGGCTGAGGCCGCCATCAAGATGGTGACGGACAGCATCAACTCATTCGTGGCCCGTGACGTTGCGGCTGCCCGCAAGGTGGTGGCGGATGACGACACGGTGGACGGCCTCTTTCTGGAGGTGCGGCGGGAGCTGGTGGCGGCTCTGGCGGAAAATTCTGTGGTGGGGGAGTCCTGCATCGACATACTGATGATTGCCAAGTACCTGGAGCGCATCGGTGACCACGCCACCAATATAGCCGAGTGGGTGGAATATTCCGTCACCGGGGTCCATGTGGGTGAGTCTGTGGAATAGGCGGAGACGGCAGGCTCACTCCTGCTGGAAAAGCTCCGGGTGCTGGTGGCGGTCCTTGTCGATTTCCAGAATCTCCTTGTTCAGGAAGAAGGAGAGGACTGTCCGCAGCACCACGATTCCCGCCAGGATTGCCAGCTCGTGAAGTCCCGGCTCCACAATGGTTTTCAGGATGTCGGCGGCAATCAGCAGCTCCAGCGCCAGCAGCAGGTAGGTGCCGAAGTCGGCCCGCAGAACCCGCAGGAGCTGGATGTTGTATTTCCCCCTGAGCCGTAGCAGCTCTGTCTTGACGAAGGCCACGGCCGCCACCAGGGTGCCGTAGACCACCACAAAGATGCTGATGAGGCTGATGATGATGGCCAGTTCCTCCAGAAATTTCATCCTCGTTCCTTTTCCGCAATCAAAGCCGGCACCATGAATTCCTTGGGGATGGGTGCGGGGCGGCCTTCTTTTGTGACGCAGGCCCAGCTTACCTCCGCTTGGGCGCAGATGGTGCCATCCTCCTTTCGGACTATCTGCTGGAAAACTCCGGAGAGGGCCTTTGTCTTGATAGGTTCCACATCGATGAGCAGCCGGTCTCCCAGCACGGCGGAGGCCTTGTAGTAGATGTCCACGTGGGTGACGTAGAGATAGTATCCCGCCGCAATGATGCCCTCGTAGTCAAAGTCAATGGCCCGCAGGAATTCCATCCGGGCAAATTCAAGGTAGTTCAGGTAGACGGCGTTGTTCACGTGGTTGTAGGAGTCGCACTCGTAGGAGCGGACCGTGAGGGTTGCGGTATGCTTCATGAGGTGCAGTATAGCAGATGTAAACGAATAGTAAAAGGGGGAGGGAGGTTGGCTCTACTGCGGGACAGAGTTTTGCCCTTGCGGCAAAGGAGCTGGCTCTTGTGTGTGAGTTTTTTTGCTGACAACTTGATGAAAAAGTGGTATACTAGATTTCGTCAGGAGGAACTATGGAGTCTCAGAATATGGATTTCTTTGATGGTGGTGTAACCCGTCGAGTGGGGTGGGACACGCTCCAGCTCCATGGGAAATTCCGTCGCTATCGGCCCGACACTAGTTCAGGGGATAGCCTCACCCACTACAGCTTGGGAGATGTGGGCCCTGACGGAGAGACTGGTGCCACCCTGCTGCCATTGCCGGAGGGTACGGTGCGGGAGGGAGTTGAGAGGCCCACCTATTGGAGCAGGCTGCCCCTTTCCATCCAGCCCAACAACCGTGACCAGCGACGGGGTCTCTACTCAATCCATGCCATGGGAACCTCCCTGATTTTTCCCCTGAGCCAAAAGGATAAAGAGGTGCGGCAGGAATGCAACATGAGCTGCTGTACCGCAGGTGTCTACCTTGCCATAGAAACTGACAGTCCCACCATTACCTTCCATTTCCGTTACCTCCATCGGGAAAATCCTGCTTGTGACGGCCGCCCCGCCTTGAAGGGTCTGGACTGCCGGAGCTTTTCTGGCATGGACATCTACCAGCTGGTGGATGGAGTACCAGTTTTCAGGAAGAACCTCCGCTCCCCGCCGGGTGTCATGGAGGGCAGTTGGACCTACAAGACAGGACGTGCACCTGGAGCCGCAGCCTCTCAGTTGGGGAGGTTCATTGTCATGCTGCCCACCTACAACGGCTTTCAACCGGTAGCTGGCGGGGAGAATCCCTCTGGGCTCACTCTGGAGTTTCAGGAGCAGGCCATTGTTCGGGAATTCCAGCCCTTCCAGGAATCGAGCCGCAAGCCAATTTTGATATACGGCACCAGCATCACCCAGGGAGACGGGGACAATGGCCTTCGTCCAGGCGCCACCTATGCTGCCCAAATCATGTGGGCTACCAGGCGTGAGGTAATCAACCTTGGGGTGGCGGGCAGTGCACAGATTGAGTACAAGATGGCGGATTTCCTGTCCCAGATTGAGAGTGCAGTCTTTATCCTTGATCCAGGCTGGAATCTGACGGCCACATCTTCCGAGGCTGCAAGTTGCACCGCCAACGGTGCGCCGGCCAACATCTCCAACCAGGAGGTGGTGGAGCGGGTCAAATACATGGTTCGTGTGTACCGCCAGCGGCATCCCGACACTCCCATCATCATCTGCCCGAAATTCCTGAAGGAGGGTGATGGCGAGTCTAACGGTGGAAAGTCCGCCACACCGCCAGTTACCATCCCGTTGCCTGCTGGCTGGAAGAATCCTGAGGGTTACTTGTATTCACGGGAGGGCTTCCTGCTGCTGAAAGCCTACCTGGAGTTGGTGGCGGAGGGGGTGGAAAACCTGCACTGGGCGGAGCAGGGGGGCACCGAGGCAAATGGACGGATTGATGGAAGGTGGCTGGGGCAGGGGCTGACGGCTGCTAACCTCCATCCGCCGGTAGAAGGCATGACTTCCATCGCCACCTTTGTGTTGGAGGCCATTGCTAGGGCTGCTTCTGACCTGTACGACGGAAGAGCTGTTTCAGTGCCAGAAGAAGCGTGATTTATCGGAGGTTCCCTGTCCTAAGCTTGTGGGGCATCCTCCATTTGCAGGAAAACAAGTTTCAAGGAGTAAAACTATGAGTACCCAGAACAAGATTCGCATTGCATACGCCGGTTCCGCCACCTACAACCAGTTGACCGTCGGTTCCCGGTTTTGTAATCAGGTGGAGAATCCTGAAGGAAACCACAGCCAACGGGGCTTTTTGGGCGGAGCCTTATACAACGAGAACTGGGAGCCCACCGATGGCTTCCTTTTCCAGGACTTCTCTCAACCTGACTTGGTTCTGCCACGGGATGCTGCCGGCGGGACAGGCTCCCAGGAGGCAATCGGTTCCCTGCTGGAAGCTGGCTCTCTGGCGGCGGCCCTGGACTGGAAGCCCCACTTGCTGCTGCTGCAGCTGAATGCCAGCCTGGATGCACAGCCCAATTCCTATGCTGCTGCCATGATGGCCCTGTCCGAAAGGATACAAGCCTTGCTGCCGGAATGCTGCCTGTATCTGGTGGGGCCTCTTCCCTCCGGCATTCCAGCCTGTGGGCCGGTGGTGGAGCGTAGCTGTGAATTCGCCCTGGCCTTCAACGAGGCCCTGCGGCAGGCGGTGGTTCAAAGCTGCCCCCATGTTGGCTACATCGATTTGATGGCGGCCCTTTCTGCGACAGAATGGCAGACCCTGCTGTCTGGTTTGGGCGGTAGGGACGGCTGTATTCTTGCTGGACTCCAGTGGAAACTGGGCCAGAGCCTCCTGTTCGGGTTCTTTGAGGAGGCCGAGCAATGGGTGTTCCCTGACAAGGCTGCCTCTGGGGCAGGGGAGGCTCCCAAGGTGAGTCCCCATTGCAGCATCCAAGGCCTGCCGCCCTCCTGCGATCCGAGCCACGGACTGGTCCGTGATTTGCCGGAAGGCTGGTGGCAGCAGCAGCTGGATGATGGTCGCCGTCTGGGCAAGGGATGCCAGCTGATTTTCGTCGGCGACAGCATCACCCACTGGTGGACCAACACCTCCCACATTGACGACACCTATTCCGCCGCAGGAAAGGAGGCCTTCCAAAACTTCTTCGGCAAGTACCGGGACGCCACCCTGAACATCGGGCAGGCTAGCGACACCACTGCCGACGTGCTGCACAGAATCAGCTGTGGGGTCTTGGGGAGCCAGCCGGAAACCTTTGAGCCAAGGCTGGTGTCCATCCTCATTGGTACCAACAACATCGGCAACCCCAACCTGCAGAAGGAATTCGGCGGCCCGGATAATTCCCGCCAGCTGGCCCAGGGCATTGTGCAGGTGGCACGGGCAGTCCGTCGGTATTGTCCCAGGGCCAGGATTGTGGTGACCGGCATCTTGCCCACCCGCATTCCCTACGACATGACCCGCAGCAAGCTGGAATATGCCAACCATCTGGTGGGCCAGCTGGCCGAAGCCGAGGGCTTCAGTTTCTTGAATCTGTCCCGGGCCATGACTGCCCCCGACGGATCCACCATTGCGGAGCTGTACAACAAGGGCGAGTGGGAGGCCGCCCGGCTCCATCTCTGCGAGGCAGGCTATGAGCGGTGGGCGGCTCATCTGGTGGAATTTCTGGAGGACTAGCTAGTACAAGGATACCGGCGGCACGGTGGCCAGCTTCTTCTCCAGCTCCTTGTCGAGGGTAGCCACCTCCCTGCCATAGAGCTTGTTGCGGGCCAGCAGGATGCAGTCCACGTAGTCCAGATTGAACTGGGCAAAGTAGGTGAGGGCCAGGCTGGTGAGCAGTTGTTCCTTGACAACCACCAGGGGCAGCAGCCGCTGGATTGCCTGTGCAATGTCTTCCCGCTGGTATTTGTATACGGAACGAAGCACGTAGATTATCTCTGGAATAACCTCCGGCAGGAGGTGGCATTCGTCTGATTTGAGAATGTCTCGTGCCATGGGTGAGAGAACCGGGTGATCTTTGAGGATGAACCGCAGCAGGATATTGGTGTCTACATATTTCATTCCGCTTCCTCCTCAATGTCCGTCTCACTCTTTTGGGGACTATATTTTTCCATGCAGTGCAGCTCCCAAGCCTTTTCCTCCAGAGGCCATTTGTCGGGGTCTGCCAAATGGTGGAGCATTCCATAAAGCTCATCGATCAAGGTGGCCTTATTCACCAGATACTCGTCCAGCAGGGTAATGGTGACCTTCTGGTTGATGCGGGCGGGAAAGTCCACGTCCAAGGGTCTGACACAGGTGCCATCAAAGACCCCTTCGTACACCGCAGAGGGCGAAGCGACGATGCAGGGCCTGTCTGGTGGGATGTCATAGAGGAGGTCACGGTGGCCAGCCAGGTGGTCGTGGTGTACTGGCGGTAGGGGAGGCGTTGTTTCCTCCGTTTTATTTTTCGGGGCGGCCTCCGCAACAGGCTCCTGCACCGAATAGCGATTTTCGATGAAAGCTATGATTGGCACCTGGTACAAATCGGCTAAAACCCGCAGCTGGGCCACCGAAGGCTCGGCATCCCCCGACTCAAACTTGATGTAGGTCTGGCGGGAGATGGCCAGTCGTTTTGCCACCTGGCTTTGCAAGAGGGATTTCTTTTCCCGCAAATAACGTATTGTTTCTTTCATGACTGACTCCTAGCATCAGTCTAGCACGAAAGAAAGTGGAGGTCAAGTAAAATTTACAATTGTAGTGTGAATAGTACTGCTAATTCGACTTGTAGAGGCTCAAGCCCACCAGCAGACATCCTTCGATGTAGGGAATTGATCGTTCCTTCAAATAGGCCACCAGCTCATCGTCAAAGGCGCCGGGC
>CAMGSV010000008.1 GCA_946061495.1 uncultured Spirochaetales bacterium
AAAAACATGTCAAGGCATGGTGAATTTTTCAAGGATTTTCCATTGGCTGGAGGCATGGACACCAAAAGCCTCCCCTGCCATCCACGGTGCCTGCTTCCTTGCACAAAGCCAGCCTTTGGTATATCATCATGACGATGACTGCCCAAGAGAAACATCAGCTCTATTCCCTGCTCCGTACCCTGTCTGCCTGGCCCCAAGGCTATCCTTCCGCCAGTTTTCCCAAGACTGCCCCCGAATTTCAAGACGATATGCCTGCTCCATCACCACAGCATGAGCTGGAACAGCGACAGGAGGCCATCAGCCGACTTGAGGAGCAGATCCGCCAGTGCCAGCGGTGCAAGCTCTGCCAGGGACGAACCCAGGCGGTACCGGGAACCGGCGTGCTGCATCCTGTAGTGCTGGTTGTCGGGGAGGGGCCGGGAGCCGACGAGGATACCCAGGGGCTCCCCTTTGTTGGAGTGGCGGGCCAACTGCTGGACAAGATGCTGGCGGCCATCAACCTTTCCCGCAGCACCAACTGCTACATTGCCAACATCGTCAAATGCCGACCCCCACGAAATCGTGACCCGGAGCCAGAGGAAAGCGATGCCTGCCGCTCCTATCTGGAGGCCCAGATCGCCATTCTCAAACCTGCCATGATTCTGGCGGTAGGGCGCATTGCCATACAGAACCTGCTGGGTACCAGTCAGGGAATTGGACAGCTGCGGGGACGGCTCTTGGACTACAATTCCATTCCCCTCATGGCCACCTACCATCCCAGTGCCCTGCTGCGGAACCAGGACCTGAAGCGACCTGCCTGGGAGGACTTGAAGCTGTTCAAAAACCACCTGGCCCAAATCCTTCCGGACTATGACCAGCCCTTTCTCCAGCACCAAAGCCAACCCCAAGGCAGCAGGGGGTAACCGGTGCCTTCCCACCAGCCCCAGAACGAGATGCCCGCCGCCCCCCGCTACATTGAAACCCTGGTGAATGTTCCCCTGCCCCAAAGCTTCACCTACAGCTGTCCGCCGGAGCTGGCAGAACAGGTGGCGGTGGGCAAGCGGGTGGAAGTCCGATTCGGCAATCGACGGATGACCGCCTTTGTGGTGGCCCTCCACCAAGCAGTGCCGGAAAACCTTGCGGTTCCCATTGAGAAAATAAAGCCTATTCTGAAGGTCTTGGACCAGGAGCCAATCTTCACCCAGGAGCACATACAGCTGGCGGCGTGGATGGCACGGTTCTATCTATGCACCCAGGGAGAGGCCCTGGCTACCATGATTCCATCGGGCAGGAGGGAGACGGAGGGGCCCCACCTGTCATTCAGCGACGGAGGACTGGAATTCCAGCCCCGAGACTTGTCCCAGCAGCAGCAGCAGGCGGTGGAGGCCATCTGCCAGTCCACCGGCATCCATTATCTCTACGGCCCCACCGGCACCGGCAAGACGGAGGTCTTCCTCTCCGTGGCGGAACGACTTTTGAGTCAGGGAAAGGGGGTTATCTATCTGGTGCCGGAAATCAGCCTCACCCATCAGGTGGTGGAGTCAGCGGTGCGCCGCTTTGGGGACACTGTGGCCATCCTCCATTCCAACCTCACCCCCAGCCAGCGGCTCAAGGAATGGCGGCGCATCATCAACCAGGAGGCCACGGTGGTCATCGGTGTCCGCAGCGCCGTATTCGCACCAGTACCCAACCTGGGACTCATCATCATCGATGAGGAGCATGACGGCTCCTACAAGTCCGGCACCACCCCCCGCTACCACGCCCGACAGGTGGCCATGCACCGCTGCGCCCAGGCCTCCATTCCCCTGGTGATGGGCAGCGCCACACCATCGGTGGAGGCCTGGCACCTGATGGAGACAGGAAAATTCCAGAGCCACCGGCTTACCGCACGCCTGGCCGGAGGCAAGGAGCCGGAGATTACCTGCGTGGATTTGAGCCACAACAAGGACGGCGGCTGCCTTTCTCCCCTGCTGACAAAGGAAATCAGGGCCACCCTCAAGGAAGGGCGCCAGACCATCCTCTTCCTGAACCGACGGGGCTTCACCCACTTCTTCCGCTGCAACCTCTGCGACTACCAGCTGAAATGCAAGAACTGCTCCGTAGCCCTCACCTACCACAAGTCCCAGGGACGACTGCGCTGCCACTACTGCGGCTGGACCATGGCACCACCCACCATCTGCCCCCAGTGCGGCTCCCTGGACGTGGGATACTCCGGCTTTGGCACCGAATTCATCGAGGCAGAGACGGCGGCCAAATTCCCCGGCGCCCGCATCAGCCGCATCGACACCGACAGCATCACCAGGAAGGGAGAACTGCAGGAACGGCTGCGGGCCTTCCGTGAGGGCCAAATCGACATATTGCTGGGAACCCAAATGGTGGCCAAGGGTCTGAACTTCCCCAACCTGAAGCTGGTGGGTGTGGTGATGGCGGACATGGGACTGAACATGCCGGATTTCAGGGCAGCTGAGCGAACCTTTTCCCTCATCACCCAGGTGGCAGGTCGGGCGGGGAGATTTTTTCCCGACGGAAAGGTCATCGTCCAGAGCTTCAGTCCCCGGCGGGAAGCCATAGCCTATGCCTGCAAGAATGACGTGCCAGGCTTTTACCAGCAGGAGATACAGCAGCGGGAAATCCTCGGCTTCCCGCCCTTCGCCCGGTTGGTGCGACTGGTATTCCGCTCCGCACGCCTTGCGGAGGCCAGGGGAACTGCCCAGGAGGTGGCCGAAATACTGTACGGTGAGATTCAGCAGCATGGATTGCTGGTGGATGTACTGGGTCCTTCGGAATGCCCCCTGGCCATAGTTGCCACGAACCACCGCTGGCAGATCCTCCTCCGTGGCAGGGAAATCACTCCCCTACAGAGGCTATGCCACAGAATCATCTACGGCTACAAGGTATCCCAGAAGGTGTACATGGAGGTGGATGTGGACCCGGTGAATTTGCTCTAGGGTGCTTCAGTAATCAGGGACAGCGTCTGTGCATCAGAAATCTCACCTTTTTGATTACCTTTGGTGTGATTTTCATCTCCTGTTTGTACCCTAAGGTTAATACCATCCTCACTCATCTCCACAGTTCCTACAAATTCCTTCTCATCAGCAACTTTTAGGATAACGTGCCCCTCAGAAGAAGAAATACTTTCAAGAGAATCTATAGAAACATCATTTGCTGAATCATTGTCATCAACCATGAATTCTCATTAACACCTAACTTTTCAACATTAATCTCTACCTTTTCATCTAAAACAACAGGTTCACTTTTTCTATTTCATCAACATTCTCAACCATCACCTCTTCTGTCCATTTTGCATACATTTTGAATGGTTCTGATACCAGCATAGGAACAATATATGGATATTCTAGAGAATCATCCGCATACCAACCATCAAAAACAAATCCTTCCCTCACAGGTGTATCCAGCAGATAATATGAAGGAGATGACTCAAGAGACATATTGGCAGGAACCACCAGCCGATGGTCAATCGAATCTGAATCACCATCAATCTCCAACTCAATGGTATACATAGTCATACCTTCGCTGACATTTCCCTGAAAATCTACCGTATGAAAATGAAATTTTTCTGGCCAATCCTCCTCTATCGAAATTGAGGTGGAACGCTCACTTTTATCCACAGTATGAGGATTGCCGATAATCTCCCCCTCCAGTCCATGACAGGTTATCAAAATATGAGAAATATCATCCTTGGGAGGTGATGTCCAGGAAAAATCAATCCTGTCAGACAATACAATTGCCTGGAGATTTCCCACCTCATCGTAAAATTCCGTATTAGCAGAAACAGTAGTACTGATACCAGCACTCTTGTTGCCATTGGAGTCAACAAGTGTTATGGTAACAAAGTAGTCTCCAGTATCCCTTTCAACTCCCTCAAACACAATCTCATTCACATCACCACCAACAAATTGCTTCTGCTCAACACTCTCACCCTGCAGAACTATCTGTAGGCCCGCAACATCCAGAACGTAGGGGCGATTCCAAGTTAGAACCACAACACTGTCCTCAGACTTGAAAAGTCCCTGCAAGTCCCGGACTTCTCCCACAGTAGCAGGATTCTGCCACAAGGCAGCCAAAGCCACATTCTCCTCCAACAGAAACGGAAAAGAGAGTGGTGTATCAGTACCAGCAATGCTCCAGCCACTAAAAACATACCCATCCATGACAGGCACAGGCAAATCAGACAAACTACATTCAATGCCTTGCTTATAGAAAAAATCCATCGATTGCTCTTCCATCCCTTCGAAAGAACCACCCGACGAGTTCAAAGACAGCTCAACAAACTCTATCCCCGACACCATGGAGGCTCCCTGAACGCTTTCCACATCCTTGGCATAAAGCTCCACTAATGACTTATGACCAACATAGAGGCGATAGACATCATACTCCTTTCCTTCTTCACATTGGAGGACAATGCTAGTCGCACACTCTGCAGGAGTATACGCCCGGCCATTCAAAACAAAGGTGGAGATACAATCAGGAAGACGTTGGTCACAACCAGACTGGATGGTCATTCCCTTTGGCCATGCCCAAAAAATATAGCCATCCTTGCTTTTGTCGCCAGTGCCTGACACCACATCCCATAATCCATTCTCCATCAGTCTCAGATTTCCCTCTGAATCAGCCATCACACCCAACGGTGCACGAGGAGGTGTGTTATATCGCAGTGTCATGGATCGGGTTTGGGCCATAGAACCAGAATTGCTAGCAGGAGCAAAAATAATGGAAAAATCCGTATGCTCAAGACTAATGTCCGCAGGAGACAACTCCACCTGAAGCATACCCGAGTCTGATTGGACGACAGAGGCAAGCGGCAGCACAGACTTTGAAATCCGAACAGCACTCGACACACTACCAATCTCACCTATAATGACATCTGACTCTACATCGTTATAATTTGGTAAATATGCGGTGATAGAGACGGTAACACCAGTAGGAATACAGATGAATCCAAAATCATTGGCCTGCTGGGACTCAACACTCAGCTCAAGCCTTCCAAAGCCCTGGTTCTTTGTATTCTGATTCTGGGAGAAAAGAATGTCATCCGTATACATCTCGCAACTGAAAAAAATACCACAAAAGCACACAAAACAAGAGAGGAGAAGAATTGCTCTTATTCTTTCAAAAAACAATCCCATCATACACTTACCTTATATTTTTGATTCAACAAGATATTTCCCACCATTTTGCTATACTAACACAATTGATTTTTAATAACAAGTTTCTATAGAAAAAAAAACAGACAAAAAATGACTTTAATGGCGACGACGACCATCAAATTTCACATTCCAGAGAAAAAGGCCTTGAGGAGGAGCAGTGGGACCTGCCAGACTCCTGTCCTTAGCCTCCAGAATATTCTTGAAGAAAGCCCCATCCCTGCCCTGGGACTCGTAAAACACCAGGGAACCCACAATGGAGCGCACCATCTTCCAGAGGAAGGCATTGGCTGCAATCTCGAACACAAGCTGGTCACCCTGGGGATAGAAGACCGCAGTCTCGATGTAGCGGAATTTGGAGGGGCTGGCATCACCTGCGGCGGCAAAGGTAGTGCAGTCCAGCTCTCCCTGAAGGCAGGCGGCCATCTCGTTCAGTACCTGCAGGTTGGGCCTGCGGCGGAGGGGCCAGAGGTAGTTCATCAGATGGGCGGGAGGCGTCAGGTTTGGGTACAGAAAGTAGCGGTAGCTTCTGGAGGTAGCAGAAAACCGGGAGTGAAAGCTGCTGTCCGCCAGACGGGCTGAACGCACCCGTATATCCTTGGGCAGCAGGCTGTTGAGGGCAGGGACATAGCTTTCCGCCCCCATGGACGTGATAGGGGAGAAAAAGTTTGCCGCCTGACCGTAGGCGTGGACACCGGAATCCGTGCGCCCAGAACCGATGACCTCCACCGGCTCCTTTGCCAGCTTTTCCAAGGCCCGCTCCAGCTCCCCCTGGACAGTGCGAACCGGTCTTCCCGCCGCAGCCTTGTCCTGTCGCTGCCAGCCGCAAAAATTCGTTCCGTCATAGGAAATGGTAAGGTGGATGTTCTTGCGACCCACAGTTTCAGGCGAGCACTTCTCTTGGCTGCTGGCAGGAGTTGTGGCGTGCAGAGAAAAGACAGCTTCAACAGGAGGAATGTTCATTTCCCCCCCTACTCCTCGTCATCATCAAGGAAATCAATCTCGGAGGCATCCTTCAACTCCTTGGTGAGGCTGTCGTAGAGATTGCGGGAATGCTCCAGCAGGGGGCCAGGCTTTTCCTTGGTGGACTTTCCCAGCCCGAAGATGCGGGCGATGGCACGCTTGTGCTCGTCCAGCTTTTTCAAGCGGGCAGGAATGTCCTCCCGCTGTCCATACTTGTACTCAAGGAGGCCGGAAAGATAGATGACCCCATCGTAGCCATAGTTCTTGTCGATGTCAGGGCCATAGTGGGCAACACCGGCAAGGCTCTCCACCCGCCCCGTCTCATATTCCAATGCCAATGGATAGAAAAAGAGAGCCTTGCGGTAGAACACCTGCTGGACATAGTCATAATTCCTGTCCGGCATCAGCTTGTGGAGATAGCCGCACAGCCAGGCCAGCCGCAAAGAGATGATTCCCTTCTTGATGGTGGGAGAATAGCTTTTCGGCATATGCTCATAGGTCAGCAGAGCCAGATAATACATGGCGGCTCCGTCAAAGACAGTGCGCTCACGGTTCAGGTTGTAGTGGGGAAAGATGGTGGAGACAGCCTTCCGCCGCTCCTCATCCTTTTCCAGCAACTCATCCGCCTCGGCCGACGACAGTGGCTTGAAGTCATTCCAGAACAGGGCGGTATGGCAGTTGGGACAGGCTCCCACCGAATAGATCAAGGGATAGATCTGTCCGTACTTTGCCGATGGCTCGAAAACACGGTGGAGCTCGTCGGTCAGCTCTCCGGCAATCATACGGCCGCTACCACTGAGCATCTCCTCCCGAGGGAAGGGCTTGCGGCAGACAGTACAAGTCATTTTTTCTTTTGTATAAAATGAAATGGCGGGCTTCTTTCCACTATCCACCTTTTTTTTGCTGCTTCTCAATATATTTTTCCTCCGAATTTCCTGATTCTAAAACCACATGGGCAATGCCATAATTTCCGTCATGGCTCAATGACAGGTGGGCAGCAGAAGCTCCGGCAGCCAGAAACAGCTTCCGGGCAGTTCCCACCAAATCAAAAAATGGCTTTCCAAAATCATCCTGCAAGACCTGAATATCCTTCAGCACCAGATTCCGCAAACCTGTTCCCAAGGCCTTTCCGAAGGCCTCCTTGGCGGCAAAACGGACAGCCAGCGCCTGGGCCACATCCTGCCTTCCGCGCACTCCAGCCAGCTCCTGCTCCGAAAAGAAACGCCCTGCCAAGGCCATGTTCTCCACCCAAGGAAGGAAGCGGTCAATCTGAACCACATCCACCCCGATTCCCACAATCATAGGCATCCTGTTCCTGTCATATTGTCGGCAAAAGGAAAGGTCAAAGAGAGGGAAATCACCATCCGGAACCTTCTTCCAAGATTTCAGTCTCAGAGACTGAAGTTTCGGACTCATCCTGTCCAGGAGCACTGGCCTGTCCGGCAGTATCAGACTGCTCCGCATCCTCCGCTCCTTCTGCTTGCACCTCACCATCGCTCTGCCCCGCAACATCCTTTTCTTCAATCACTTCCACAACCTTGTCAGTCTCAGTTTCCTCTCCAGCAGGAACAATGGAGACTGTGGCAGTCCGGTCGCTTTGGGAAACAAGCCGGATACCATCGGGCAGCACCACCTCCACCGGCAGCACATAGGTGCCAGGCTCTGTAATGGTGGAACAGTCCAACCGAACCGTATGAAGCTCCGGAACGAAGGAGCCCAGCTGGTTCTGGTTGCCCCTGAGGGTAAAGGTTATCATCTGGGGGTCGGCGTGGGCAGCAAACAGAGGATTCACCCCATACAGGTACACCGTCTGATCCACAATCCTTCTGGTCATGGTGATGGGCTGGATATCCACCGTCACCTTCACCGAGTCATCCTCATAGGTCACCAGACTGTTGTCCCGATGAATCGCCACAGTCTGAGAAAAGGAGGACGTTCGTCCGTCCACCTGAATCTGCTCCGTCACGATGGAATCCATGGACTCCAACAGTGTCTCCACACCGAAAACACCAATGGTGGAGGGAGTGACGCTCACGTCAACAATCTCGTATCCTGATGCAGGCGTTCCCTGAATGGATGCAGTGACGGGAATCTGAGCACGAGCCTTGGGAGCAATGGCCAGCCTGATACTTCCCTGCTTCACCTTTACCTCCAAGGAATCGATTCCCATAATGTCCGGGGACAGGATAATCTCAATGGGAACGTCGTATTCACCAGGCTCTGTGTAATAGTCCAAGTTCAGGTAGGTGGCAATATTCTGCTCTGAAATTCGAGGCAGATCCTGAGGATGAGCCCTGACAAAAACATTCAC
Source organism: uncultured Spirochaetales bacterium (assembly GCA_946061495.1). Lineage (GTDB taxonomy): Bacteria > Spirochaetota > Spirochaetia > Treponematales > Treponemataceae > Treponema_F. The sequence continues at coordinate 8,419 of CAMGSV010000008.1, forward strand.
GTGGGAAGGGGTGTTTTCTGCCGGCATCATGAGACCATGGGCCGAGACCTGCAAGGGAACCACCAATGACCTGCCCTTGAGGGTAGCCCCAAGGTAGAAAAAATAGATGAAGACCGCCAGCACAAAGCACACCAGCTTGACAATCCAATTTCTGCGGGCAATCTTGTACAGTTCATCCAGCCTCATGACACCTCCTCCTGTATTTCGGAGCCACCATCTGTACTTCCCGCCTCCTCCGAGGTAAAGTTCTCATCGGAAAGCTCCAGGTGATCCTCCAGCATCCTCCTCACCTGATCCAGGGACAGGTCGTAGTACAGCCGAGACTCACAGGCAATGCTCAGGGCTCCCGTCTCCTCCGAAACCACCAGAATAATGGCGTCAGTCTGCTCTGAAAGCCCCAGGGCGGCACGATGCCTCGTTCCGAAGGTCTTTTCTATGTCGTATTGCTCCGAAACCGGCAGGAAACAACCGGCAGAAATAATCTTTCCCCCACGGATAACGACAGCGCCATCGTGGAGCTTTGTATCGAACTCAAAGATGGTGCTCAGCAGGGAGGAGGTGATGTGGGCGTTGATGATGGTGCCGGAATCGATGACACCCTGGATGTCCGTCTTCCCCGCGAAGACCACCAGCATACCCCGCCGACGCTGGGACAGCTCCTCCGCCGAGGTGAGGACAGAATCCACATACATGTGCTTCTTCTTTTTACTGGGCCGCCACTCCGTCTGTCCGAGACGAAGAATCATCTTCCGCACCTCCGGCTGGAACACCACGAAAAAGCCCACCAGAAGACTGGGAGTCAGAGCGCTCAGTATCCATAGAATCAGCTTAAGCTTCAGGATGGTGGCCAAAACGTAGGCGATGCCAAGGATGATGACAACCTTCAACAGCTGGAGACCATTTGTCTTTACCAGCACCTCATAGGCCTTGTACAGAGTGAAGGTCAAAAAGCAAACATCAAGGACGCAACTGACATAATCATAAAAACTACCGAAAGCTGGAAACACATTCACTTCTCAAGTTCTCCAAAACCGAAAGCATATCCCTGGTGGCGGCCACATCATGAACCCGCAGGACTGATGCCCCGGCAATTGTCGCCATCATGTTCGCCGCCAAGGTTCCCGCCAAACGTGATTCAGGGGGCCGCTCACCTTGCTTTTGGGAAGCGCCAGCCACCAGCTGTGCCACAAAGGACTTGCGGGAAAGCCCCATCACCACCGGAAACCGGCCCCCGCACAACTGTCCGCAACGGGCCACCAGAATGCGGTTCGCCTGAAAGTCCTTTCCAAATCCAATGCCAGGATCTATCCATATTCTATCGGACTGTATGCCCAAAGACAAGGCCACCTCAACCCGCCCCTGCAAATAGGTGTCCACCTGGGCAAAGGCATCATCATAGGACGCGTCATGCTGCATGGTGGCGGGATTCCCCCGCTTGTGCATGAGAATCACCGGCAGACCATGGCTGGCGGCAAAGACTCCCAGCTGGGGATCGTCCTCCAAGGCCGACACGTCGTTGAGAATCTGGGCACCAGCCTCCCAGGCGGCAGCCATCACGGACTGCTTCCTGGTGTCGATGGAAAGGGGGACCTGGCTGTGGCGGCGAATCTCCTGTACCACCGGAATGAGGCGCTCCAACTCCTGGTCCTCATCGATGTAGCTGGAGCCGGGACGGGTGGACTCAGCCCCCAGATCGATGATGTGGGCCCCCTCCTCCACCAGCTGCAAGGCCAGCTCCGCCGCCTGGTGACCAGAACCACGGCTCCCCTGCCAAAAGGAATCGGGCGTGGCATTGACAATCCCCATGATGAGGACAGGCAACGTAGTGGAGACAACACACCCCTGTCCACCTCCTTCTCTGAGAACCAGTGAACAGCCGCCCCCCTCAAACCTATCCATGGGCAGCACCTTTTATTCCGTCAACGAGACTTCGGGCAGCGGTGGCCAGGGAATTGGAATCCAGGCCGCAATCCTCAAGAATCTCCGGCCGCTTTCCCAGGGCAAGGAAATTGTCCGGCAGGGCGCAGATGGCAGTCCGCTTCTCCGGGAAACGGCGGGCCACCAGCAGCTCCAGAGCCTGACTGATGCCCCCCTCCCGCACGCCATCCTCCACAAAGAGGACAGCCTGGTAGGAAGCCACCGTCTGGAGAAAGAATTCCTGGTCGATGGGCTTGATGAAGCGCAGGTTGTAGATGTCCACCAAAATGTCATGAAGCACCAGATTCCGGGCGGCGGCCAATGCCTCGGAAAAAATTCCTCCAGTACAGACAATCAGCAGGGCGGAAGGGCCTTCCGGCAGGCCGGCACTCTCGGAGGCCACCACATCGTGGCAGCGCAACAGGACTCCCCGCCCCTCCTGGATGGGCTGGGCAAAGGCGGCCTGCTCCGAGGGACAGGAGGTCTTCGGCTGACGTATTACCACGGGAGCCTTCCGGTCTGCCGCCCACTGGAGAGCCAGCTCAATCTCCCGTGCGGAGGCTGGCGCCATGAGAATCATGTTGGGGACGGGCCGGATGAGGCTTATGTCAAAGGCTCCCTGATGGGTTTCCCCATCGTCGGGAACAGCACCGCACCGATCCAGCACAAAGATGGAGGGCAGAGCCGGCAGGGCAATGTCATGAATCAACTGGTCCATAGCCCGCTGGATGAAGGTGGAGTAGATTGCAGTAACAGGCACCAGCCCTGCAGTGGAAAGCCCCCCGGCAAAGGTGACGGCGTGCTGCTCCGCAATTCCCACGTCAAAGAAGCGGGCCGGATATTTCCGGGAAAAGGGTGCGAGGCCCGTTCCCTTGGACATGGCGGCAGTAATGGCCACAATCCGAGAATCCTTCTCCGCCAAATTCAACAGGGCGTTGGAAAATGCCTCGGTATAGCTCAGGGCATCGTATTTTTCCACGGTTCCGTCGGAAGTGCAGAAGGGACCAATGCCATGGAATGCGGCAGGATCATTCTCCGCATAGCTGTAGCCACGGCCCTTCTTTGTCATTACATGAACCACCACGGGACGGCTCAAATTCCGCACCTTACGGAACACCTCCTCCAGTTCCGACACATTGTGGCCGTTCAGCGGTCCCACATACTCAAAGCCCAGCTCCACGAAGAGATTGGTGGGAAACAGCAAGGCCTTTACCGAACGCTTGAACCGGAAGATGAATTTAGTGAAGAGCTTGCCCAAAAAGGGCAGCTTGTTCACCAGAGAATCAATGCCGAACCGCACGGACTGGTAGGACGAGGTCATGGTGAGACGGCTGAGATAGCTGGAAAGGGAGCCGGTATTCTGGCTGATGGACATCTGGTTGTCGTTCAGCACCACAATCAGATTCTTTGCCAGCTGGCCTGCATGGGAAAGGGCCTCCATAGCCATTCCCCCGGTAAGGGCACCGTCTCCGATAATGGCCACCACCTTGCCCTCCTGCTCCTGCAGGGAGCGACCCACCAAAAGCCCCAGCCCCGAGGAAACGGAGGTGGAGGAATGGCCCACGTCAAAAAAGTCGTGGGGACTCTCTGCCCGCTTGGTAAAACCGGCCATTCCATCCTTCTTCCGCAGGGTATGGAAATGCTCATAGCGACCAGTAAGCAGCTTGTGGGTGTAGCTCTGGTGGCTCACATCCCACACAAAGGCATCCTTTGGGCTCTCAAAAACACGGTGGAGGGCAATGGTCAGCTCCACAACACCGAGATTACTGGCTAGGTGGCCTCCGTTCTTTCCCACCACGTCTATTATTGTCTTTCGTATCTCTTGCGCCAGCTGGGAAATTTCCTTCCTATCAAGCTTCTTTATATCAGCTGGCGACTTTATCGTAGGTAAAATCGTAGCACAACTCCGAATAGTTATTTATATAAACAAAAAGACCGCAGCTAATGTTGGGAACAACAAAATCTACGGTCTTCTCATTGGCACAGTCATAAATTGAAAACACACAACATGGGTTAACCCCAGAACAAGACTCAGACTGAGTTACTTGCTCTTATGCCGATTTCTTCTCAGCTTCTTCTTACGCTTGTGTGTAGCAATCTTCTGACGCTTTCTCTTCTTTCCGCAAGGCACGATAGCTCTCCTTAATGAAAACTTACGATATTATCTACTAAAAAGTTGATTGCGTCAATAGGGAAAGATTGTCAGAGAAAGGATTCCTCAGGAAAAGATTCCCGGATAAAAGCTCCGATGTGAGATTGGATGGCATCGCTGTCCGCTGCATGAAAATGGTGTGCCCGGGGAATCCCCTTGAAATAGGTGTACTGGCGCTTTGCATAGCGACGGCTGTCACGACAAATCAACTCCTGGATACGGTGGGTTCGCAGCGGCTCCTCTAATTCCTGAACCTCAGGCAAAAGGAATTCACGATAGCCGATGGCCTGCATTCCCGGATCATCCGCCTGGTAGCCTGCCGCCACCAGGGAGGCAACCTCCTGGACCAAGCCCTCCGCCATCATCCTGGCTACCCGCTGGTCTATCCGCTGGTACAATTCCTGCCGTTCCCGCCACAGGATGATGATGCAGAAGGTGAACTGGCTGCGCAGCTGGGGAGAAAGCAGGAAGGAACTTTGTGGCCGGCCGCTGGAAAGGCAGACCTCCAGTGCCCGCAGAATCCGGTAGTGGTCGTTGCAGTGGATCCTTCCAGCAGCCACGGGGTCAAGGTCCTGCAGCTGCCGGTACAGGGACGCAGCCCCCTCACACTCCATACGTCGCTGGAGCTGGCCTCTCAACTCCTGGTCAGCCTGGGGGGTGGTAGGAAGGCCGCAGAGGAAATTCCTGATGTAGAAGCCGGTTCCTCCCAGCACCAGCGGCAGGCGGCCACGACCATATATCTCCCGACACAACTGATCGCTGCGGCGGACAAACTCTCCAGCGGAAAAGGGAACGTCAGGCTCCTGCAGGTCAATGAGATGGTGGGGCAGCTGCACCAATTCCTGGGCGTTAGGCTTGGCAGTTCCTATGTCCATGCCCTTGTACACCTGCATGGAGTCGGCGCTGATGAGCTCTGCACAGCCGGCGAAGGGAGAGCCACTATCCTTGCCGAACAATTCCAAGGCAAGGCTTGTCTTTCCACAGGCCGTAGGGGCAAAAACAACAAGAACCGGCACAGGGCCGGCTCCTTTTACATGGTGATTCACAGAACTACTGCTCAATACGATACTGAACCGCATCAGTAAACAGCTGCTGGGCGGCAGTAGAAACAACCTTTCCGTCGTTCTCCTTCACCGTCTCGTCATCAATCCTAGAAAGCTGATACGCACGACGGCTGGCCGCACAGGTAATCTCGTAAATATTATCCTTGAATTTTATAAGCTGCTCTAAGGGAAAAATCATGGACACTCCTATAAACGAATTCTATTCATTCTACAATATATTCTTATAAATGTAAATATATTGGTGACCTGCTCATGTCAGCACGACTGGTACGCTGGTGGGCAATTGGAGCCAGCTTTATCCTTGTCGCTGTCCACCATCGCGCCCATTTCCACCATCAATCTCTAAAAATACTGCTTGTGTAAGGCATTGAAATATGATAATGTGTTCTCGTTTTTCACAAGGTTTCTTCCGGCAACTCGTGTTCATGGAAGACCACATAAATCGACAAGGATGGATAGCATGGGAGCGCGCGGAGAACTTTTCACCACACAGGTCACGCTGGATAACAGGTCCTATTTTTTTAATGTAAAGGAAAATAGAAACGGAGACATCTTTCTCCAGGTGGTAGAAAGCAAGAGCAGGAATGGAGAGGACTTTGACCGTCACGCCATTGTGGTCTTTGCTGATGATATGAGAGAATTCTTCAAGGGCCTCGATACATCCATCTCCTTCATTGAAAAGGAAAAGAAGGAGCGCTCCAAGGCAGCAGCAGAACGGCGGGCAGCAAAGGCAGCGGCAGCAGGCAAGAAAATTTATCGCAAGCCCACCGCCGAGGACGAGCGACGACGGGAAGGCGTCAAAAAGACTGGAAGAGTCCATGTTGTTTCCAAGAGACCTTCCACCGAGGAAAATCAGTAAAAAACTAGTATCTGAAGGACATGCGCTGGATTGGGGAAGGGCCGAGACGATGACAGGCCTCCCGATGGGCCTTGGTGGGATAGCCCTTGTGCTTCTCGTATCCATAGCCCGGATAGAGTTTAGCGTAATCCTCCATCATCATGTCCCGCTGGGTTTTGGCCAGAATTGATGCGGCCATTACCTCCGGGAAGGTTGCGTCAGCCTTGGGCAAGGCCCTCCCCGGCACTGGTAGTTTCGGCATACAATTTCCATCAGTAATAGCTTCAAGGACACATTCCAAATCACCGCCAAATTCACGAAGAAAAAAGGACTCGAGCCGTTCCTCCAGCTGGGCAAAAGCCTTTTCCATTGCGAGAAGGCTAGCTTGGAGAATGTTAATTTCATCGATGGTGGTGTGGTCCACAATACCCACTCCCCAACAGCACCGGTGGAGAATCTCCTGTCGGGCCGCCAGACGCTTCTTGAGGCTCAGCTTTTTGGAGTCATCCAGCAGCTCCACGGGAAATTCTGGGGGCAGCACCACTGCAGCGGCCACCACTGGGCCAGCCAGGGGCCCCCTCCCCGCCTCGTCAAGACCGCACACAAGATGAACCGCCATCAGGGAGCCCGCCGCACCTGGAACCAGGCCGTCTTGACTGCCTGGGAATCACCCGATGAACCGTCGGGAGCCTCCAAAACAATCACCTCCCTATCCAACGAATCCTTCTCGGTAGAAAGCTCCTGATCAGCCGCATCCATCCCAGCAGAGGAATTGTCCTCGATGGCGGCAGCTTCCGTCGCGGCAGGTGGATTGTCACGGAAGTCCTGGGAGGAGCCTGCATCAAGAATCAGCGAGTCGGGAAAGAATCCGGCACAGGCCACATACAGTTCCTGGTTTGACAGGTGGGTGGTAATCTGGGGACGATCCGCAACATAGTCAAGGCTAATGGCCAGGGCCTCTCCGGCCATGGTGTACAGCACCACAAATCCATTGTCCCGAATCCACCCCCCCTCCTGATCGCAGAGGCCAAGGGTGTAGGTTCCCTGTTCCCGAGGAGAAAACACAAAGGCAGGCGAAACAATCCCACGGGCAAAGGACAGCGGACCACTGTCGGGGGCATACAGGATTCCTTCAGGAACCGATAAGGCTGGGGTGACGGAAAGGAGACCGTTCATCTTTGCATCGATAAATCCCATGGTGGTCTTTCCAGGCAGGAGACTTGAATAAAACAGCTCCTCAAGCTCCGGTCCCTCGGTCACCCCATGGGCTACAGAAAGTATTTCGGGAGTCGTCATCCCCTCTTCAAAACGAATCTCATACCAATTGCCAGATCTGTCTGAAAAATAATATGACTGTCGGTGGGAAAACCCTGCCGTTCCGGGATACACCTGGCAGGGAATCCGCATCAAAGGAACGCCGCTCCCCTTGTCCAGGCAAACGAGGGCTGGCTGAGCATCGAGGAACACCACTGCATCATAAAAGGCTCCAGGAGGTGTTACCAAAGGATATTCCCCCACATAGGTCCACAGGGGAGGCTCCTGTGGCTGGACTGGAGAGCCAGTCTCTCCCTCAGCCACCGGCTCCTTGTGGAAGGAAATCAACTGCACGGTATACTCGTCGGGACAGGAATAGACAGGAGTCCAGGGGGGTGTCTGCTCCACCATAGCGTCAATCTCAGCCGCTTTGCCCTCCATTGAAAGGAGATGGGGAAGCAAGCCCTGGATGGAGGTTTGCTGACGGAGAAGATTCTCCTGCTGTTCCTCCATGCGCTTTTCCTCCGCCACCACCTGCGGCCAGAGAATCTGACGCACCAGTTGATTGTAAACAGGAAACACGCCCGTCAGATAGAGACCCACCAGCAGGCCTCCCAGCACAAAAACAATTGCCAGGAGAATCAAGGTTATCTTCATTCCACGTGACTTTATGGCCATTACAGTGATCCTCCATTTCCCATTTCAGGATTATTTCCACTGGCAGGACGATGCAGCAAGGATACCGCCCGCTCAAAATAGACGGGAGCCATGGTGCTGATACAGGACAAGTCAGCGGAAAGACGCTCCAAGTCATTGGCGGGAAGACAATACAAAACAAAAAGATCATCCTCCACCGCCTGTATTGCCGAGGCTGAAAAAATCGGGAGGGCAGCTTCCAGGGAAAAGCCCCACTGGCTTTTCAACATGCAGCCTTTCAGATACAAATCCTCGCAACGGGAGGCAGCTGTCTCACCACTGTGGTAATCAAGCAAGTAGCTATAGACCTTTCCACCAGCGGGCAGATGGCGGAGCAAATACATCAGTGTGTGATGTGACACCACCTGGCTCCAGTCAATGTCACCAACAGGTGGGGGCAATACAAGCTCCGCCACACCAGCCGCCTGCGTCTTTCCACCAGCTGCATCTCCTGTCTCCGGCACCGCCTCCGAGTCTTCATCAGCAGATGCCCCATCAATAGATTCTGCATTTGCTTCTGTTTCGACAGCAGTTCCCTCCCCTGCCTCACCTTGGGCGGTGGTGTCAGCAATGGTTCCTGCTTCCAGCGCCTGGTTAAAACGTGATACCAGCTGATGGAAGTCCGTCAGACCGTGGTACAACAAGGCATTCCGATAGCTGTCCTCCACCGGCATGAAGAAATAGTCATCCTGGGAGAGGGTCAATTGAGGAAGGGTACCGTACTCCAGCAGAGGAACGTCCCCAACGCCCATAATAGGATTTTGAACCAGTTCCTGAAAGAAGGTCACCACCGTATCGGACCAGGGATGAACGGCTACAATCCCCTCCTCCAACTGGGCAAAAAACGCTGACACCACCTGCTGCACCTGAGGCAAGGCAGTCATATTCAGCTCCATCATCTTGTCCAGACTGCCGTCCTGCTGAATTTTCTGGAACTGCGGCAGCACCGCCGCCTGGAACCACAGGCATTCAGCCAAGACATAGGGCTGCAGCTCGTACATGGATTTGCAGCTATCCATAAACGACTGAAAACTTTCCAGATACCGATCCAAGGCTAGCGTTCCAAGATGCTTCCAATTCAGCAGCTGGGACTGGAGCTCCTGGTCCGAAAACAGAAAGTCTGGAGCAAAAACTTCCTCCGAACCATCCGCAGCAGCAATGGCTTCATCTTCGGTGAAGGATTCCGGCACGCTCCTGTTCTGGAGACGGGGGACCCCATCCTGCTGAGACACTGCTGACTGTCCCCACAAAACCGTGGACAGCAACAGGAGAGGAAAAACACACGTAAAAGCTTTTTTCAAGTTCAACTCCCTGGGAAACCAGAAATGATATTGTCCCGGCTTTCAATCTGCTTTGAACGCACATCCTTCCAGACAGGAACCAGCTGTGCTGCAACGGCAGACCGACCTTTAAAAACTCCATGGAATTCGTTGTTAATCAAGGAATAACCTACACCAGTCAGCTCCGCCACCCGACCAAGATTTCCAAAAATCCTGCACTGGGAATCTGAAAGCTGGAATCCACCAGCAGACAGGGAGAACACCACCGCAGTGGGAGCCACCACCGTGAGCCTTCCGCCGTCCACAACCACATAGCTCCTCAGTCCAGATAACAGGGCACCGTATCCTTCCGACTGGATGGTAATGCCGGAATCAAAGATAGAAACGGTGGAGTCCACTGCCGAAATCAGCGTTCCGTTGGAGGGAAAGTCCCCTAAAACCTCGCAGTTGAATAGGGAAAGGCTGCCGTTCAAAACGGATAGAAGGGGATGCCCACCTGGCATATCGGCCCCATCGGTGGACTGCTTTTCCAACACACAATCCTTTATGACCACCTGACCATTCCTTGCAACAAGCCTCCCGCCTGGCAACATGGTAAGGCCAGAACCAGTATCATTACCAATAATCTCACAGCTGGAGGGTATGGACAACACGTCATCCACCGGCACCATTCCCAAAAGGTGGATGCGGACAAAGTCCAAGTCTGCAGTCTGCTCCAGTGCCTGCTGTACACTGGAAAAGGGCCGGGCCAGGCTTCCGTCTCGATGTATAGAACCCACCGACTCTCCTGCAGACCCTGCCTCCACGTAGAAATTGAGAGGATCCACAATGGTCTGGTAACTCACCATCTGACTACGGTTTCCATTCGAATCCTCACTATAAGCACGCACCTGAAACAAGTGGGCGTGATCCAAATGAGGTTCCAGCTTGATGGGCTTCCCGTTGTAGGGCTGGAAGTCTTCTCCAGCAACCGATGAATCCATCAATGGCAGCGTATCCGACAGATTCAAGGCCAAATCCTTAAATCCAGATTCCTCGGACACCAACATTTCCAAGGAATAAAACACCCTGGAGTCATCCTTCTGGTCCAGGGTAAGGTGGACCTCCTTGCGGTTGTAGAACAAGTTGCTGTCAGCATTGACTGCAGGAGCCTCCGGAGGGCACTTATCTATAGCAACATCCACCCGGCTCCTACCTTGATAGAGGCCCTGATAATAGACATCTATGGAAAAGGTTTCACTGAATTCCTCGCCGTAAAAGGCATCAATACGGAGGGATGGCAATGGCTTCTGACCGGAACCTGTTGGAGCCAGGGTATAATCCTTTCCAAGGCTTACATCCACAGCCTCCCGTCCCCGAAAATCCAACTGGGCCTGAGGTCGAGGTGGCAGGTACATGCTGTAGACAGGATTTCCCTGCTCATAGGCCACGCTCTGCCAATAGATGGTATGCCCCACACTTCTGTCCACCAGTACAGAACCAGTGGCCTCCTGCCAGTATCCCTCGTCCATCAGGTAAATCAGCTTGTTCTGGGTAAAGGTGAGGGTGCTCCAGTCACGTATCTGAAAGGGAGGCTGGCGGTAGTCCGGCACAGGCTCCGGTGAAGTCTCCTGCTGATGAGTCAAATGAGAACCGGTATCAACAGGGGGGAGCGCACCAGCAGCAGAATAATACTCAACCTTCACCTCACCAGTGGAAACTGCGGTCCCAGCACTAACGTCAACTGCCGGCACAGGATTTCCTTCAGTTTTAGCTGAAGCAGCCTCCACCTTTGGAGAAGGAGGAGGCACTATGTCGCCAGCAGCGGCAATACCGCTAGGACTAATGACAAAACGCCAGGAGTTCACCCCGTCAGTGACCTGACAGGGAACAAATCGTTGGGGAAAGGTGCCACCATCAAGGCTCAGCACCTGCTGCCCCGGCAAAAAAACTGGAGAATCACCCAGCCGGTAGGAATACCCCTCTGGAATAACAATCTGCTGTCCCATGGAATAGAGTGCCAAGGGCTGGCTGAAATTCACATCCAAGCTCAAATCAGCGTCACCCTTTTGGGGCTGAACGGAATACTCGATGGTGTAGACCATGGCATCCCCCTGGGGAAACACCAGCGCAACACGCAGGAAAACATCGCCCTCGGCCTCCAGCATCACCGGGCCATCATAGGCAAAGCCCGACTCCATAGGATGGGAACCGGAAAAGGAATAGAAGACCTCGCAAGACTCAGGCACTTCCAGTACCAGGGGCTGCTTGTTCACCCAGGTTCCCGGCTTGGGGCTTACGATGACAAAGTCCCGGGCAATTTTTGCAGAGGCTGTATCCTCAACCATCGTGGGCTGTGCAAGGGCAATCGGTTGCCCAAGGGAAACCTGCATCGTCAAAAAAAAGGCGGAAAAAAACAGAGACAAGCGTTTCATCTTACAAACTCCTTCACACAGGAATCTCCTCAAGCAACCGTAATACAGAAGCCTACAGTCTCTCGCTGGAAGAAAGTGCCTGGAAAACCTCCCGTAGCTCCGGATCCACCTTGAAGTAATGCTCCTCCAACTCCTGCTGAGAAAGACCAATAAGCTCATGGCTCATGTAGTGAATCCAGCGATCCTCCTCCGGCTTGGTGATGGTGAATTTCCGGCAGAAATAGTCAGGCTGAATGGGCAGCTGCTCCTCCTGGTAGGTGAAATACTTATAGTCGTGGACGGCCACCTTGATATCGCTTCTGGGAATCCCCTTTTCCAGAAGCACCTCCACCAAATAATTGATGGTTTTTCCGGAATCGAAGATATCATCCACCAGCAGAATCTTATCACCATGACGCAGATGCTCAGGGGAATAGGTCCAGCCGTCCACCATCACCCTGTCGTGCTGACGGATGTCGGAATAGGAACGGGCAACAACTGCGGCATAGAGCACCGGCCGCTCACCCTTGCGGGCAATCTTGAAATACTCGCTGATGACATTGGCCATATAGGCTCCACCACGGAGAGAGACATAAATCACATCAGGGATAAACCCCTCGTTATAAATCTTATGGGCCAACTTCAACGCATTGTTGCGCACCTTGTCGTAGGGAAGAAATTCTTTCAGCATATAAACCTCATTATAAAATCATATCGGAAATCTTTGGATAATACAAGACAAAAAGGCTCCATTGCCATAGTGACAAGAAGCAGCTATACTTCACCTCATGAACAAGAGACATTCCATCTATTATCTTGTATCAGCCTACCTTGGCTACATCGCCTACAGCCTGATCAAGGATATCAGGGAGGGGGCCCCCACTTCCACAGCCATGAACATACTTACCGTGGGGTTCTTTTCACTGGCTGCGGTGGGCATTGCAGTCTACACCACCATACTGGTGCTTCGTGACAAAAAAAGACAGAAGCAGAGAGAGAAAAAAGAAAAAACGGGGGATTTGGATGATTCCCAAGGCTAGTCTCAAGGAATTCCAACATGAATTTAACCAGCGAACGGGAGATAGCATCAAAAAGCTGGTGATGGCAAAAATTGTAGAAACCCCCGCCTATGTCATCAAGGAGCTGGGACTGGAATTTCCCCCCGGCCAAAACCTTTTGTGGGGTCTCCTCATCTTTGGCCAGCAGGACATTCACTTCTTTGTCCATGCCACGGAAAGCTCTCTGGCCACCATGTTTCGCAACGCCACCAACGGCCGCCCCCCACAGGAGCAGTACCTGCAGATTTCCCGGAAGGCTCTTTGCCTACTGGAGCCAGTTCAACGGGAACCGGCCATCCTCTCACCTGCCAGATTGCTACCCTTCCTACGGGGAAAACCTCGAATGCTGAAGCTCCAGTTCCACCAGCAGGAAAAGAACTACACCCTGATTCTGGAGCCGGTGGCAGGTTTGGAGGGAATAACCACACTGCTCCCCCACTATCTGGGAGAATTTAGTTCAGACTCTTCTGGGTCAGCCGCTGCGGCCCCAAATGCAGACTGAAGGAAATCCAGCTTCCCTGCTGGCCCTCCACCGAGATGGTTCCGTTGTGAGCCTGGGCAATAAACTGGGCAATGGACAGTCCCAGGCCGCAGCCACCAGTCTCCCTGGTACGGGATGAATCACCGCGGTAAAACCGCTTGAACACCTGCCTCATCTCCTCCGGTGAAAGTCCCTCCCCCTCATTGTACACGGTCACCACAGGATGGTTGTGCCCCTTACCGAATCTCCCCTGACCACGACGATTTTGCTCCATGGACAGTGACACCCGAAGCTGTGCTCCTTCGGGGGAATTCTTTATGGCATTGTCCAGCAGGATTACCACCACCTGGCTGATGCCACCACTATCACCAATCCACTGGATGCCTTCCTCAATGGCCAGCTCCAGGTGCTTTTTCTGCTCGAACACCAAGCTTTCGAAGGGAAGCACCGCCGCCTCCACCACTCGACTTACATCCAGATTGGAATACATCATGGGTACACGACCTGCATCGTTTTTGGCCAAATACAGCAGGTCATTAATGAGGCGAGCCATCCGCTGGGTCTCGTACTTGATGTAGCCCAGCCACTTGTTGTCTCCAATCTCGCCTGCCAGGGCATCAGCATTGGCGGCCACCACGGAAACAGGTGTCTTCAACTCATGTCCTGCGTCGGCAATAAACTGCTTTTGTGTCTCAAAGGCTTCCTCCACCGGCCGTACCGAGCGTTCTGCCAGAAACCAGGCCACCAGAGTGGAAACAAGGATGGAAACAAGAAAGATTCCACCGCTAATGAGCATCAAGTGGCCGGCAGTCTGCAGCTCACGGGTGATGTCTGCCAAAGCCACCAACGAACCTTTGGGAGTACCTATTTTTACATAGAGGAAACTTCCAATGGGAGAAAAAAGAAATTGTGGTTTTTCAGTAAAACTGAGGTCAAGACCTTGGGCAATGATAGCATCAAGTTCCTCGTCAGTATATCGAGGAAAGAAGGCCGCGAGGATGGAGGCAAAATTTCCTTCCATGTCATAGGTTATTCCAAAATTGTTGCGAAAATGCCGTTGTCCAGCGAAGGGTATCATAATGGAAAAAAACTGGCGCCATGGGTTTGCCTCCTCGGCAGGTTTCTCCAGATTGTGGTTGATCTTGCCCCGTTCTGGCAGGGGAATATCCTCCATACGGCGCTGCACCCAGTCATGTCGTTTCTCCAAGATGGGAATGTCATGCTCCACAAACCGATGGAGCGACACCTTCGTTTCGTGTAGCACGGATATGCTGACAGCTAGATTCAATGCGATGAGTATCAGGGCAAAGACAATTGCCTGAATCACCAGCACCGTCACCACCATCTTGTTCCTCAGTCGTTTGATAACCTTCATCCCAAGGAATATCCCAGACCACGGCTTGTCTTTATCTCCACGGTTGATCCAAGGAAACGCATTTTCTTTCTGATAAATGAAATGAAAACTTCAAGATTATTGTGCTCTGCATCGGAGTCTCCACCCCAAACCTTCTCGATGATTCGCTCCTTTAGCAGAATTTGACCAGCATTCTGCAACAGCATCTCCATTATATTGAATTCCTTTAGGGAGAGCACCACTTTATTGCCACCACAGGACAGCTCCATGGTTTTGGAATTCAAGGACAAATCTCCATACTCCAGCACATCCATCAGCACCTCCCCCCGGCGACGAGTCAAGGCTCTTACTCGGGCCAGAAGCTCATCAGTAGAAAAGGGCTTTGTCATGTAGTCGTCAGCACCATAATCCAGACCCGCCACCTTGTCCTGCACCTCATCCCGGGCGGTAAGCATCAGCACCGGAATGGCATTCTTCTCAGAACGAATGGTACGCAGCACCGTTATTCCGTCCACCTTAGGCATCATGATGTCAAGGATAACCAAGTCGTAAACACCACTGCGGATGTATGCAAGGGCGCTCTCCCCCTCATACACCGGGTCTACATCGTATTTTTGCTTTGCAAGAATCTCACAGAGGGCGCTGGAAAGGTAGCGCTCATCCTCGGCCAACAATAATCTCATGGAAGAAAATTATCAGAAAACAAACTTAAATAAACCTTAAAAGGATAACGCAACCAATGCCGGCCTAGGCTTGGAAACGGCTCAGGAAGGCCCGGGTCCGCTCATGCTGGGGATTGCTGATCACATCCTGGGCCCGCCCCTGCTCCACAATCACCCCGCCGTCCATGAAGATGATGCGGTCGGAAAGATCCCGGGCAAAAGCCATCTCGTGGGTCACCACCACCATGGTCATATGCTCCTCCGCCAGCTCACGGACAACCTTGAGGATTTCGCCGGTAAGCTCCGGGTCCAGGGCGCTAGTTGGCTCATCAAAGAACAACACCTGGGGATCGAGGGCCAAGGCACGGGCAATGGACACCCGCTGCTGCTGGCCACCGGAAAGCTCGCAGGGATAGGCGTCCTCCTTGGCGGAAAGGCCCATCTTTGCCAACAGCTGGCGGCCACGCTCCTGGGCCTGGGTCTTGCTGCGGCCGAGAACATGGATTTGTGCCTCGGTGATGTTTCGAAGCACGTTGAAATGAGGAAAGAGATTGAAATTCTGGAACACCAGTCCAACCTTCAAGCCAATCTCGTGGAGCTGCTTTTTGTCAGCGTAGACACCATTCCGCGCCAGTTCTGTGCCACAAATGCTGATGGAACCACCGGATACCTTTTCCAGCTGGGTGATACAACGAAGCAAGGTAGATTTTCCGGAACCAGAGGGTCCAATGATGCCCAGCACCTCTCCCCTATCCACCGTAAATGACACGTCACGGATTACTTCCAAGGAACCAAAGGACTTTGAAAGATTGTCCACCTGTACAATAACTTCTTCCATCACATCCTCCTACTTGTAGTAATCCAGCTTTTTTTCTATACGCAGGAACACCGCAGACACCACCCAGTTCATAATGAAATAGAATACGCCTGCCACAAAGATGGGCATGGTGGAAAATTCACGGCTGGCTGCATTTTGGGCGGCACGGAACAATTCAGACACACCGATGACCTGGGCCAGGGCCGTGTCCTTTACCAGAGTGATGACCTCGTTGCCCGTGGCGGGCAGAATCCGCTTCACCACCTGGGGAAGCACAATGCGGAAAAAGGTCTGCATTCTGGTGAACCCCAGCACCTTGCCCGCCTCGTACTGGCCCACCGGGATGGACTCAATGCCGCCACGATAGATTTCCGCAAAATAGGCCGCATAATTGATAGACATGGCCACAATGGCAGCAGTGAAACGATCATAGGACATCTTGAACAGGTAATAGGGAGCAAAGTACACGAAAATAAGCTGGAGAATCAGCGGGGTTCCCCGCACCACCAGCAAGAATACCTTTGCAGGCCACGAAATGAAAGGATTTTTTGACATTCGGGCGGCTGCCATGGGAAGTCCCAAAGGCAGTGAAAACAGAAGGGTCAGAAAAAATATCTTGATGGATACAACAGAGCCTTCCAATAAGACCCACAGCAACAAAAAGTCTTCTGTCCTCACTATCCTCGATACAACAGAGCGTTCCAATAAGACTACAAACAACTCTTCCATTCCAGCCG
>CAMGSV010000009.1 GCA_946061495.1 uncultured Spirochaetales bacterium
CATCTCCTACCTCTGCAGCCTGCATATAACACTGAAAGGCTGCACCAAGGTTCCGTTCTGTACCGATGCCCTTTCCATAGCACCGCCCAAGATATACCAACCCACTTGCATTTCCGACTTCGACAGACTTGTGGTACCACTCATAGGCATTGACCTCATCCTGCTCCGTACCGATGCCAAACTCATAGCACCGGCCAAGGCATTGCATACTGAATGAATCCCCGGCATCGGCGGACTTGCGGTACCACTCATAGGCCAAGCCTTCATCTTTTTCTGTACCTTTGCCAAATTCATAACACAGACCAAGATTAGCCATGCCTGCAGCAACCCCAGCCTCAGAAGCCTTCTTATACCACTCAAAAGCCTTAGCCTCGTCCTGCTCCGTACCGATGCCAAACTCATAGCACCGGCCAAGGCGGGCCATGCTAAATGAATCCCCGGCCTCGGCGGACTTGCGGTACCACTCATAGGCCAAGCTTTCATCTTTTTCTGTGCCTTTGCCAAATTCATAGCACAGGCCAAGATTAGCCATGCCTGCAGCAACCCCAGCCTCAGAAGCCTTCTTGTACCACTCAAAAGCCTTGGCCTCGTCCTGCTCTGTGCCAATGCCACGCTCATAGCAATCGCCCAAGAGCATCATTGCCCTTGAATCGCCATCTTTTGCGGCTGCCTCATACCTCTCAAACAGCTTACCATAAAATTCTTCAAGGAATTGAATTCCATACTCATCACCAGCCTCAGCAGACCGATAATACCACGCCACAGCCTCGTCTTCATCCTGCTCCACGCCTTTGCCATACTCATAGCACCGACCAAGCAAGGCCATTGCGAACGGGTCGCCAGCCTGAGCTGACTTCAGATACAACTGGAAGGCCAGGCTCTCGTCCTTCTCGGTGCCCATACCTCTCTCATAGTGCTGGCCAAGCATTGTCATGGCTGAAGCACTTCCTGCCTCAGCAGCCTTCTGGAACCACTCAAAAGCATTGCTTTCGTTCTTCTCTGTACCACAGCCAGAAATGCAATGAAACCCAAGATGCTCCATACTCGATACATGTCCCGCATGGGCAGCCTTCTGACACCACTCAAACGCCTTAGTCTCATCCTGAGCCACGCCAATCCCCTGCTCATAGTGCAACCCCAGATTGGCCATGCTCAATACATGCCCCGCATAGGCAGCCTTCTGACACCACTCAAATGCCTTGGCCTCATCCTTTTTTGTACCGATACCCTGTCCATAGCACATACTAAGCTTGCCCATGCCCTCTGGATAGCCAGACTGGGCAGCCTTCTGGTACCAAAGAAATGCCTTGTCATCATTTTGTTTTGAACCATGCCAACCTTTTAGATAGCAGTCTCCAATGCTTACCTGTGCGTCGGGGTTGCCCTGCTGTGCCTGGGCCATGCAGTCCTCAAGGTCAAAGTCCTTGCTGTCAATGTCGAATTTTCCTGTCGTCATCTGTTCCTCCTGTGGTGACCAGTTATTGTTGAGCTTCTGGTACTTCCGTAGTTGTTTCTATTTCCATCGTGGTAGGCGTGGGGGCTTCTATATCTGTAGCGGAATTGCCAGTGCAGAAGGTAACAATAGCTACCAACAATGCTGCGATACTTACAATCAGAGTAACAATGGAAAGAGGCTGAATCTTTCTCTTTGCTTGCAGTTGGGATTTAAGTTCTTTCAACTCCTCCTGCTGTTGCTGGAGCAGTTTTTCTGTTTCCTGACGAAGGTTCTTTCCTGCATCGGTAACTATAGACTCCAGATTATCACGCTGACTGTTAAGCTCACCTTTGAAATTGTTTATCAAATTTTCACACTGATTTACTCCACCAGCAACTTGAGTTTCTATTTCTTTAATAGATTTCTCCACTTTGTTTTCTAATTGCTGTGTGAAATTATCTAACTGTTGCTTACTTTCAACACGCTGATTTTCAAGTTCATCCTTGTGAGTCTTTATCAAATTTTCACACCGCTTTACTTCATCAGCAACTTCACTTTCTATTTTTTTAATGGAAGTATCCACTTTGTCTTCTAAACGACTAGATTTAGCGTCCAAAGCATTCTGCAAATCCTCCGTTTTCTTCTGCTGAGCTGAAATAAACTCATTCTGCTCCCTCTGTATTTTTTCGATACGGTCTTCTAAACTTCCAACCTGATTAGAAGTTTTATTGAATTCACCAGCAATTTTTTCCTGATTTTTGGTAAAACTCTCTGCACTCTTGAGTATATACTCTGCAATTTCTCTATCCTGATCTGAAAGCTGAACTATCCGTCCATTTACATCCTGTAAACCCACTGAAAGCATTTTTGAAATAGTTTCTGTCATGGTTTGACTATGAATCATAGAGTGCTGGGACAGTATCATAGCTTTCTGCACAATCTTAGATAGATCTGCTACAGCAACATTTGTAGAACCCAGGGCAACAGCTAAATCTGCAATTTTTTCATCTTTAGCTTTTCCTGTTAATTTTGCTAACCATGAATGCTCCTTATCCTTAAGCCCTCCAACCACATACTTTGAATGGTCAATGGACTTATTGATATTTACAATTTGAGACATCATGTCTTTTGTCTCTTTTTCAATCTTTGCAATCTCTGTTGTATTATTCATACCTTTTTCTCCTTATTTGCCTATTATATCCTGTATAATACGAGTATTTGCGGCCATCTTTATTCCAGTAGAATCCCCCATAACTTGTAATTCTCGGCCTAACTCATTAATACGTTTTTCCAATTCCATCTCTCGCTCTGTAGTGAATTTAAACCATCCCTCTACAAACTCATTCAAGTCTTTTACCATTTGGACATTTACTTCAGCAGACTGCTGCACCAAAGCTGCCACCTCAGCGGAATAGTCTTTCAATTCTTTGCGTATTAATTCTTTCAGTTTGGAGCATTCTTTCTCGATGTATAATTTGTTGCGGGGATGCAGCCGTGGCTCAAAGTGCTTGGCGTTTAACTGAAGACACACAGTCTTTGCCTCATCAACAATTTTTTTTGGCAATGAATAGAGATCTTGCTTGCTGGCAATAGTTCCAGGGTCATGAACGAGATTGTTTGCAAGAATTTTTATAAGTGACTTCAGTTCTTCCCGTATCTGTTTTTCTGTATATATTGAAACAAGTTTTTTTTCTAGATCCCCATCCTGTAATCCCAAATTACGCAGTTCATCTCTCAAATCAGTCTCAGAAAGTTTTTTCTTATTTTCCCTCAAGAAAATAGTGGCGGGAATCACCCTGGAAACCAGCAAAATTATGAACGCATTTTCCAGCCTGGTCCAGTCAATGCCCTTGCACAGGCAAGATTCAATTTCTTTTATACAGGCATCAGCCTTGCTTTTTTCCTGCCCAATATTATTTCGGAACTTCTTACATTCCTGTATGGCTACTGCCACAAGAAACGACAAGTCCTCCAGCCCCTCTTCTTGGGGATCCAAGCGGCCCATTATATCTTTTAGTTCATCCTCAGACTTACTACCATATTCTGTCACAAAGCTGTTTGCATCTGCTTCCTCAAAACCGTACGTTTTTGTTAATCCTAGAACAATTTCAGGTGTTTGATACTCCAATTGCCCCATCCGCTTCAAAAAGAAGATAACGGGAATGTAGACTATTTGGGCTCCCTTCTTCGCATTTGCTGATAAAGTACCAGTATAAGAGCCAAACTCTGAAACTAATTTGTTATTTTTTTTATCATTCACTATTTTAATGATTAAGGGACTAGTAACCACAGCAGCGGCAACGGCCAACAGAGGAAGAGGATTTGTAATTACCAAACTAACACACGGCAACTCAGCTAACCAAGCTGGCACGGAAAACAACCCCAAAAACTTATATCCGACAAACTGTCGGACAAAGGCTCCTCCAACCAGCATCTCTCCACCAATAATTCCAGATGTAATCTTGCTTCTTTTTTTGTCACGGTGTTGTTTGAGACGCTCCTTGAATCTATATCGATCAGACATGTTTCCTCCTATAAACTTAAACTCAGTAGAGACTGCCTAAAGATGTAATGCGGAGCTTCCAAAACAAGTTCGATATACCCCATATAATTCACTTCTAGGCAGTCAAAAAAAATATTACAGGAATGCTGCAGAAGCAGCGGCAATGCGTTTTGCCCCACCCATAGCAAAGTTGTTCATGGCAGCAGAAATTGCAGACTGAATTTCATCCCGTACTTCTTTTTTAAAGTTCTGATTCATTGTATCGCGGAACACGGCAGGAACTATTGTAGTAACCCCCAAGAGCAAAAAGACCAGCGGAGCCAACAACGTCCCCACGAGAGGAATCATAGACACGATGAAGGTGATAATTGCAGTTAAAATAATGGCAGTAAAAGTCTCCGGGAATTTTTCCTTAAATTTAAGGATGATTCCCATGATAAACTTACCTATCTGCACGGCCTTCTCTCCAACCCACACCACCTTCTTATAGGCTTTTTCCAAGAATTCCCTTGTCTTGGGATCCACGACATTCTCTTGAAGCCATTCCTCCAAGTCAAAGCCAGGCTTTACCGTATCCGCCACAATATCAAATTCCTCTGGTGGAATATCAGATGTAAAGCGAATGTTATCCTCCCGGTTCTCATATACGTAGGTGGTTGCCACTGGCCGAGGCTGAGCGGCTTGCTGCAGCTGAAGGCCACAGATGTGACAAAATGCAGAGCCCGGAGTCAAGACATTTCCGCACCCACGACACTGAGCAACAGCTGCTACAGCCACTGCACTACCACACTTGTTGCAAAACTGAGATCCTGCAACCAACTCATTTCCACATGAACTACAAAACATGTTTTCCTCCTAAAAATCTATCGCCTGGGCAAAGCCCCCAAAAGCTAACTCTATTTTATAATAAGAGTATGCCAACTTTGATACGTGTCCGAAACAGCACCCTCGTAAGCGATTCTTACCTCTTGCTCACCGCTTCTTTTAGGCTCACAATAAAATGTGATTTCTACTTCCTTTCCTCCATCAGAGGACACTGGAATATCAAACCAAAAAACTTGATTTTTCCCCAAAACTTCTTCTTCAACCCGTACCCTTGAGTCAGTAACCTTCACATCCAGGAGAATTGGAGCACGAAATGCTATACCGGCCCGAATAAAGTCCTTCGAAAACAACTTATTTACAGGATTAGTGTCATAAACACAAGCGCATTTCAATCTCAAGTAAAATGGCGTGTCTTGATACAAATGCTTGGAAATGTTATCAGCAAAGTCAACCCCATCTTCCGAATAAAAAAGATGCACAATTGGAGTATACGCATGCAACTGAACGACACTCATTGCACCCATCAAAACAACTAAACAACAGATTTTTTTTCCCTTTAACATGTCTTATCTCCTTTCATAAGAAAAATCACAAAATTGCCTAATTCTCAGAACCACATCATGAGAAAGCAGTTCCAGCCCATAAAACCTGACGCTAAAATACATTCCCATCACACCACCAGCAACACCTCCTATCACGGCATTCTCACCAGAAAGTCTTTTCAGCACTTTCACGCACTCTTTTTCTGACGGATGCGCAATGCACACGTGCAGCGCTCTCTCCAATACATTTGTTATATCACGTATATCATCTCCCTGAACAAAAGGTGTTACCCCACCACTCCTTGCCTCCCACCTGCTCATTTGCTGCTGCGGGAAATGCTCACTATACTTCATTGTTGCCATAGATATGGCCTCATCTACATCGTAATAATGAAACAAGTAAAATAAAACCAAGAAATAATGGTAGGCGACAACAACATCAGCATCACAGAAATTCCCATCCACACTTTCTCTCACCTTATTATTGAACCCCTCAAAACCAGGGTCTTCCGTCAAAAAAAACAACAAAGGAACAACGCCAATCAACAGATAGCAGGGCTGGTCTAGCCTTGTTTTTTTACCAGAAATGAGAGCCGTCAAAAAATCTAACAGAAACGAAAATGCAGGCTGCGGGCACGGCTCATTCTTCTGCAAGGTGGACAATCTTCTTTTCCTGCTTTCGTTGGACGAAATATTATGCCCTCCGGTCATACCGTAGATCACTCCTGTCAAAGCAGCAAATACTCGATTATCATATCCATGTCTAGCGGCACACTCATCATCTATGCCCCATTTGTCATGTAGGCTTAAAAATTTCTCCATAAAAGTGTCACCTTACAACTACTGAACAATCTCTGTATAAAGATACAAGCAATCGTCTTTTCGCTCTGCACCTTTAATCAGACGCCTGTTATTCCGACCTATCAACACCTCGAATTCATCTCCATATATAGACTTAGATTCTATATTCAATACATTTCTTGTTCCTCTAGGAATATCACAGACTTCAACAACCTTAATGCCATTCTGCCTGTTGGCAAATGCTTTTGCCACGTCCTCTTTTATGGAGGTGCTTGTAAACCCTTTATCTTCGATGTAACTACCTACAAGTTCTTTGGGATTAGTCCAATACTTAGAAAAGCGACTTATTTCGATATTTTGCATTCCTTTCCCTGTCCTTATGGAAAATACATTTGACCCCCTATACACAGTAAACCCTTCCCTCACACGAGGTGCACCTTTCAAAATATCGTCCAAGCTGTCTATTTTATCTTGTACCGATTTCAAAGGTCTTCTTCCAAATCGTAAAGAATCGTTGATATCCTTATATGTTCCCATTCCCCCTTCTGAACTATAAGCATAAATTGCGTCAGTATGCTTCTTGGACAATCTGTTGATGTATTTATCGCTTGTCTCTTTGAACTTCTGGCCCGCATCATCATAGCCAGCCAACCTGGCAATGGTCCCTTCCTGAGAAGGTGTCTCAGAAAAATTCGTCAGCCTTGAACCTTGAACACCTCTTGTACTGCTGGAGGCACGGGCTACACGGACCGTATTTATTGCAGAAGCACCAACAGCGAAGAAAGCCCCCCACTTGTACCCTTCTGCACCGCCTCTCAAGATACTACCGGCAGTTTCCTCCACATTCCCATTTGATGTTATATAAGTATAACATCCTGTAAAAGCAGCTTCCGCAACAGCTCCTGCCAAGGCTGCCTTATGCCACGCCACAATAAACACCGAAAAAGGCTGGGCTCCGGGAATGGTAGACAACACTGCGGCTGCCACCAGCATCGTCCCTTCCGCTACAACAACATCTCCTAGAACATCAGAAAAATCTACCTTATTAGTATCCGACAAAGAAAAACAATAATCACGGAAATCCTGTCCCGTCATACTTACAACGTATTTTGTCATGATGTACTCTGTTGTCCGATAACTTGTTGTCTTGTACTCAGTAGTTCGGTATTCTGTAGAATATGAAATGCCGAGGCACATTAATAGCACTAAGGCAACAAGGGGATATATTTTCTGTAACATACAATGCTCCTGCTGAATTCCTTGTAAAAAAACATAAACTTGATGTCGGGCTTGTCTAAAAAGAATGTGTATGTGGTCATTGCGCTTGTCACAAATGACCGCATACACTAAATATGGTAGTTTTGAACGTCTCAACCACCATATTTTAAACTTATTAAACAGCCCTACCCCATTTAGCTAGACACAAAAAATCATTAACCGCCGAGGAACATCCCAGCTGCACCTAATGCAGCTCCAACACCTAGAAGCCACGGAATGAAATCTGGAAATAAAACTCCTACCACAATCAAAACCACAATCGAAATCAAACAACCTCTTATCAAATCTTTCCTCCTAAATCATTTACACCTGCAAAGTCTGGATAAAATAATCCGCAAACATTGCATACACAAGCATTTTTCCAAGTTTTCCTAGAAAACAAGATACAAAAAAAGGCACAAAACGAATCTTTAGATATCCAGCAGCTACTCCCACCACATCAAACAACGGCAGTGGAAGGAATGCAAACACAAAGATAGGCACAATGCCATATTTTTTGACCCAAGCGGCTATCCGATTGGTATCAAAATCTACAACCCGCTTGCCAAGAACACCCATTCCATACCCTACGCACTCCCCAAGACTTGTTCCCAAGGCTCCACAAAGTGCCACTAAGACAGGATTCAAAGCTACAGCTGCGGCAACCACCACCACCAAACTAGGAGCAGGAGCAAAAACTGTTGCATTGCAGATAAAACACACAATGACAACGCCTACATAGCCCACACTTCCTAGGGAAGCCACAAAATCCCTATGAATGAATATCAAAGCAGAAATTATAAGAATCCCTAGAATAAGCAATATGCTGAGAACCCTTTGGAGCGACATCTGCCTATCTTTTTCTTGAGCTGTTTGACTAAGGTGAATATGTGATGGTTTCACACCCTTTCCCCTCCTGCACCTTTTCCAGCACCTTCCTGCGGTTTGCAAGAATTGCATCCACTTCACTTTGGAAATTTCCCATTCCATTCCTCCTAAAAATCTATCGCCTGGGCAAAGCCCCCAAAAGCTAACTCTTTATTATACACCATAGGTGGTATCATATAGTGATAGTGTGAGAAAAAATTTTGATTTTTTTTGAGGCATCCCTCCGGCAAGAGCTGTCCTCTCCATCAAAATTCCTGCCAAAAGGCGGATTCCCCTATCCATTTTTAGGATTCTATAGAAATAAAAGATATGTTTCAATAACTATTCATCGGAAATAATAAAAAACAGGCGGTTATCTGTTATGCCGGATTGATTAGAATTAAGATATGACTTCCATAGAAGAAACCATCAGAATTTGCGCAGGAAATGTAAAGCGGCTTCGCACCAGTCGTCATGTAACCCAAGCAACCGTGGCAGAGCAGGTGGGCATCACGGAGAAGTATCTGAGCGACATAGAGACCGGCCGCAAGCTCTGCTCGCTGGACACACTGGTGGCCATCGCCAACTGCCTGGAGGTGGAGCCCTATGAGCTGCTCCTGCCAGAAAACCGTGGCATCAGCTATGACAGCCACCGCACCCAGGTGATGATGGAGCAGCTCAAGTCAGACTTTACCCGGATGGTAGACACCATCGGCACTTTCCTGGAAGAAGGCAGGCCCACCACCTAAGCCCCAGTCATAGTATACACCATAAGTGGTATCAACAAGAGATAGCCTGAGAAAAAATTGCATTTTTTGTGCGGATATTTCATGGGAATGCCCATGGCTGATATACGTGTCGTACAGAAGAAGCGGATTTAAATCAAACCTTTTTTATAGGCACTCATAAGAAAATTGTTAAGCTCAGCCTGCCAGCCCAACATGGAGCGCCCCTACAAGGTGCCCGGTGGTACAGCTGGAATGCGGATTGTGGCAGTAGTAGCGGTAGGAACCATCGGCTTCTTTATCATCCCATTGATTATTGCAGGTCGCCACAAGGCAACACCCAAAACAGGCAAGCCTCCCCTGCGACCAGCAGTAAAGTAAACTTAGAAAATAAGGTTCCCTCCATGGAATCCTAAAAAATAAGCCTGGGTAGCAAGTCTTTTCCAAGACCGCTGCCCAGGCTTCTTGTTATTTCCATCCCTCCCACACCTCAGGGCAATAGCCCACGGTGGCAGCAGTTTTTCCGTTGCGTACAATGGGCTGCTTCAACAGCATAGGATTGTCTAAAAGCTTTTGTGCCTTGGCACTATCTTCAAGATAGGCGATGGAAGCATACTCCTTGGCGTTTTTGTCTATTAGCTCCTCGATGGCATCCATTCGTGAGCCACAGGCTTTTGCAAGACAGCTAATAACACTGTCCAGTTCCCCGTTGCTTATGCCCTTATCCTTTAGATTCACCACTTGCACAGGAATTCGCCGCTCGGCAAACCATCGTTCAGCCTTCTTTGTGTCAAAGCTCTTTGAATTTCCAAATATTTGTATTGCCATAATGTTCTCCTTATTTTACAAGCCAGCCAGCTGCTTTACAATGTGGGATGCAATCAAAAGTCCTGCAGCAGAAGGCACAAATGAAATGCTGGCGGGTGTCTGACTGGGGATTTCTGCGTGGGGCAACTCAGTGGAATACACCACGGTGTAGCCCGAGGTAATTCCACGAGCTCTCAGCTCCCGACGCATAACACGAGCCAAGGGACACACGGAGGTTTTAGAAATGTCTGCAATCCTAAAGCCTGTAGGATCCAGCTTGTTCCCCGTGCCCATGGAGCTGATGATGGGAATCTTCTTTTCAAAGGCTGCTTCTGCCAGCAAAAGCTTTCCTGTCACATTGTCTATGGCGTCGGCAATAAAGTCACAGCCAGAAAAATCCACCTGACGAGCCGTTTCCTTGCCATAAAACAGAGGAAGACAGGTCACCTGGGCTTGGGGGCTGACGGCACGAATCCGCTCCGCCGCCACTTCAGCTTTCAGCTGGCCCAGGGTGCGGTAGCTGGCCACCAGCTGGCGGTTGATGTTGCTTTCCACCACCCGGTCCTTGTCCAGCAGGACGAAATTCCCCACTCCAGCACGGGCCAAGGTCTCCACCACGTAGGAGCCAACGCCCCCCAGACCCGCCACAAAGACCTTGCTTTTCCACAGCTTTTCCACCGCCTCTTCTCCCACCAGACGGATGGTGCGGGAGTGGCGGCCGTCGTAAAACTCCTGAGGCAAAGCTTGATTGTGGAGCCTTTCTCCGGCAAGGCTTTCCATGGAAACCAGTTCTCCCGTCAGGCTAGGCTCCACAGCTACCACCAGTGACCGCCTTCTCGTAGGATTTCAGCTCCTCCAGCTCCGCCCCAAAGGTCTTGATTCCAGCAGCCCAGAATTCCCTTGTCTCGATGTCGAATCCAGCACGGCGGCACACCTCCTCGCAGGAGTAGCTTCCCGTGTCCCGCAGCAAGGCTTGATAGACCTGGGCAAAGCCTTCACCCTGCTGCTGGTATTGGGCGTGGAGTCCTAATGCAAACAAGAGGCCAAAGGCGTAGGGGAAGTTGTAGAAGTCCAGATCGGGGCTGTAGTAGTGGGTCTTCACCGCCCACATGTACTGGTGGCGCTCCGGGGAGAGGCCGCTGCCGTAGGACCGTTCCTGGGCCTGGGCCATGAGACGGCAGAAATCCTCGGCGGAAAGCTCCCCCTGCTTCCGCTCCGCAAAGACCGACTGCTCGAAATAGAAGCGACTCAGGATGTCCACCAGCACCTGGCAGCTGTCCTGCAGGTGCAGCTCCAGCAGCTGGAGCTTGTCAAAGCCCTGACAGCGGGAGATGATGTCCTTCATGACGATGTTCTCCGCAAAGATGCTGGCCGTCTCCGCCAGGGTCATGGGATAGTGGGTCAGCTCATAGTCCAGGCCGGCGATGCAGTGGTGGTGGTAGGCGTGCCCCAGCTCGTGGGCCAGTGTAGTGACATCGGAAAAGCTGCCAGTAAAATTGGACAGCACTCGGGAAACGCCCTTGGAGGGAAAGTCGATGCAGTAGGCTCCCCCCACCTTGCCCTTTCGCACCTTCGCATCAATCCAGTTTTCTGCGAAGGCGGTGCGGGCAAAGTCCCCCATGTCCTGGGAGAATCCGCTGAACCGCTCCACAATGTAGTCCCTGGCATCGGCAAAGCTCCAGCCCTCCATCTTCACGGCAGCTCCGCAGGAGCCAGCAGCGTCTCCAAGTCGTGGCAGCGGGGCGAACAGGTCGTAGAAGGCACAGCCAGCTGGCGCCTCAGTGCCACCACCGCAATCCATCGCCAGCAGGCGGCCCTTCAGCTGCAAATACTCGCGCCAGAAGGGCAGGGAGTCCTCAATGGCACCGATGAGGGCCGCCAAGGTCTTTTCCCCCATGTTGGCGGAGGCCAGAGATCGGCTAATTGCCTGGCTCCAGCCACGGCGGCGATTCAAGGTGACAGTGGCTCCCTTCAAGTTGTTCAGGGCCGCCGCAATGGGAATCTCCACGGACTTTAGTAGAGAAATCTCCGTCTCCCAGGCCGCCTTCCGCACTGCCGGGTCGGGGCTGTAAGCCTCGTTGCGAATCTCGTTGAAGGTTTTTCCCGTGGCTGGGTCGGTGAGGTTGGAGATAACCTGCTCGTGGAGGCGGCTCCAGGCGGCCCCACCAGTGCGGCACAGGTCGGCGGCCAAATTCTCCTCCGCCTGGCTCATGCGGTGCGTTCCATCCTGGATAACCTGTTCCAAAACGTACTGGTACTGGGCAAATTGTGGATAACTTGTGTAAAACGTGGATAAGTCCGGTGAATATTTTGTGAGAATGCCTTGGAAAACCAGATTCTGGGCGGTGGACTGCAAGCCCAGCTCTTCCAGCTTGGACACATTGTTCAGATACTCGGAATTGGTGGTGTCCGTGGAGTACATTGCGTAGGCAAAGGCGTTCAAGGACTCCTCTAAGGCCCCGGTCTTGTTGGACTTCACCAGATAATCTGCCAACCAACGGGAAAAATCTGACTGCTGGGCGGTCACATCTGCCAGCCGCTTGTCCAAGTCGTCCATGCCGGCAGTGTAGTCCGCCAGTGCCTGCTGATAGTCAGTCCCATCAAATCCAGAAAAAATCTGGCTCAAATCCCATGTTGGAGCCTGTATATCCATCGCATTGCTCATGTTATTCTCCTTCCCTGTAGTTTATCCACAGGTTTTCAACAAAATATCCTAGTTTATTCGGGTGTAGACGGTTTCCTTCGTTGAAGCTCCGTCTGCTGTCAAAATAGTCAACTGCTCGTCCACCAAATCCCATAAGGCCCGCTGCATATCTCCCCCAGTGAGAGAGGCGGCTTCCTTGTAGGACTCAAAGGCCACCGGTGCAGAACCATTCACTGAAATCCACTGGCGGTCAAACTCAATGAATTTGTCGGAGGCAGCAAAGGTACCGGTTATCGTTACCATCTGATTAAAATATAACCGCAACTCATCCTCCGATAAAGCCTTCGTCCCCGCTACAGGAACATAGGAAACCACCTCCTGCCGGGACTCGATGGAAAAGTGCTGGTCCTCGTTCAGCGTCATAACACTGACAGCACGAGAGGTGATGGTGCCCGTCACCAGCTGGGGATTATCCGCATCAGTGGAAATCTCCGTGTCAAAGGTAAAGCTTTCCTGCCAGCCGCCAGCCAACTGAGCTGCAATCTCAGGATTATGCACAAGGGGAGTCTGCTCCTTGGTGCAAGAAATCACACACCCCAACAAGGCTATCAAAAGGGGCATCACAAATACGTTCATCTTCATATCGCATCAACCTTCTATATCTAAATTTTTCAGGATTTTTTATGACGTGGATTCATTATCACGCTCCGAAAATCAATTGAGAAATCTTACAAGAAGAGCGTCTTTTTAGCAATGCTATCCACCAGCCTGATTCGTTCATCCCTAGTGAAGGAAAAGACTCCTGTACCGATTTATTATAGTAGAGAAGGGGGAAATAATGAAACGATTACGGATGGTTGTCCTGATGATTAGCAGCATGGGAGTTATCACCGCCAAAATCTCCACCGGTGGCTCTGTAGATGTGAATTTTGGCAGCGACATGAAGCCCCAAGGCACTGGCAGCTGGAACCTTGAGTACCGATTCTTGTCCATTGCCAGTGCTGGTATCAAGCTAGCAGGCCAAACGGACTTTGAGCACAAATTCGCCGTGACCCCCACCATCTTTGCCCGGCTCTACCCCTTCTCAGGAGCCTTTGCCGAGGCAAATTTGGGAGGGAAATTCAGCTGGCAGGAAAAAGTCCTCTCAAAGAACTTCACCATGGGCGGCTCCGTGGGCTGGAGAATTTCCAGTGGCAGAACCTACATCGAGCCAAAAATCAACTTTGACTACGCATTCGGTGCAAAGGAGCCCTTCAGCTGGTCCGGTGGCGTGGGAGCCGGCTACAGCTTCTAGTCCCGGCGGTTCCGGGAAATCAGCAGGAGGCGGATGAAGTTTCCAATGGCAGAGAGAGCTGATGCCACGTAGGTCATGGCGGCAGCGCTGAGCACCTTCTTCACCCCCTTCAGCTCATCCTGATTCATGGCTCCGGACTTTCCAAGGATTGCAATGGCACGGCGTGAGGCGTTGAATTCCACCGGAAGAGTCACCACGTAGAAGAGAACGGAGCCGGCAAAGAGCAGCAAGCCAATATCCACCAGGATTCCAAAGCTCAAAACCAAACCCGCAATGGCCAAGGTAGGGCCGATGGCAGAACCAATATTTGCTACTGGAACCAATGTGCTGCGGAGTACCAGCGGCCCGTACTTTGTGGCGTGCTGAATGGCGTGGCCTGTCTCGTGGGCAGCGACACCCACCGCCGCAACCGTGGCCTTTCCGTACACAGACTCAGAAAGACGCAGCACCTTGTGGGAAGGGTCGTAGTGGTCGGTGAGATTGCCCGCCACCTTCTCCACCTTCACGTCGGTGATATTGTTCACCTTCAGCAGGTAGGCGGCAGCCTGGGCACCAGTGATATTCTTGGCAACGGCATCCTTGGAAAACTTCTCGAAGGTGGACTTTACCTTCACCTGCGCCCACATAGACAGCAGCAATGCAGGAACCACGAGAATTAAATAGTAGCTATCGATATACATGAAACCTCCCTTATGGTACAATGAGCAGGCTTTCGGGCCAAACGCTTCTTTGTTGTTCACTATAAATAAAATACGAAAATTTTACTAGCGGAGGCTAAATTGCCATGAAGAAGCCCCTTGAACAAAAAAAAGCCGTGCCGCTAAAGGAGGAAGAAAACGCGGCACGACTTTTATCATTGCTACTAAATAAAACATACTTTATCGGTAAAAAAATGTCAATAGATTTTTTCGCATTTGTTGCATTTTTTTACGGTTTTTCGCATAATCGTTGGAAACAAGGAGTTTAATTATGATTAAAATCGGCATTATTGGTGCCATGGATGTGGAAATTGAGAGAATCTGCCAGAATCTTTCTGGAACTGTCCTCCATCAAGTTTGTGGTTTGGACTTTTGGGAGGGCCTTTTGGAGGGAACACCAGTGGTGATAGTCCGCTCTGGGGTAGGCAAGGTGAACGCCGCCCTCTGCGCCCAGCTGCTGATTACCAAGTTCAAGATTACCCACCTCATCAATACCGGCGTGGCGGGGGCTCTAGCATCCGGACTGGGAGTTCTTGATGTGGTCATCTCCACCGAGGTCATGTACCACGATGTTGATGCCACCAACTGGGGCTACGAAAGCTGCACGGTACCCGGCATGAACCGAACCTTTCCCGCAGCCCCCGAGTTGGTTACGTTGGCCGCCGACGCCTGCAAGAAGAATTTCCCCAGCAAGCTCTGCATCCAAGGACTCATTGCCTCTGGGGACCAGTTCATTGGCTCCAACGAAATGAAGGAGAAGATCAAGAAGCTCTGCAATCCCGCTTGTGTGGAGATGGAGGGAGCGGCCATCGGTCACGTGGCCTCCATCAACCGAATTCCCTTCGTAGTAATTCGGTGCATGTCAGATATGGCAGATGACCACGGGGAGACGACGGCACGATTCAACGAGAAGGAAGGAGCCAACATAAGCGCGCACATCGTCTGTACTATGGTGCAGGACTTGGGAAGCCGCTAGTATGGAACAGTGCTCTCCCCTTCCCTATAATCTGCTTTCCACATCAAAGGACACCCACCTAGACCTGCTGGACAGATTTATCCTTTCGGATCTCCTAGCTCACAGCGTCTCCATGCAGGGAGTGACGTCCCTCCAGTATGCAGATGTGGAGAACCTGCTGTTTTCGGCCTTTGCCTGGCAGGAGAAAATCCACCTGTATCCCGTTGTGGACTCCACCAACACGGTGGCCCGGCAAATGGTGGAAGCTGCCATCAAGGAAGCACCGCTTCACCACCCCAACGGCAGCCTCACCAGCCACGGACGGAAGCTCCACGGCTCCCTCTTTCTGGCAGAGCACCAGACTGCTGGACGGGGAAGGCAGGGGCGCAGCTTCTACTCCCCCAGATCTGTGGGGCTCTACCTGTCCATCGTGGTGGTGCCACCGGGAGGCATTCAAGATCCGGCCCTCATTACCGCTACTGCAGCGCTGGCAGTCTGCCAGGCTTTGAAACAGGTCTACGGTATTGCAGCCAGCATCAAGTGGGTGAATGACATCTTCTATCAGGGAAAGAAGATTTGTGGAATCCTGACGGAAGGGGTGGCCGACCAAACCCAGGGAAGTATCCCCGCCGCCATCATCGGAATCGGAGTGAATGTAGCACAGTCCATGAAGGGCTTCCCTCAAGAACTGGAAGGCATTGCAGGAACAGTGCTCCCTCCGGGAGACAGCCGCCTCCAGAGAAACCAGCTGACCGCAGCCATTGTGCAGCACCTGATGACAGACCTGAGCATAGTGTGGCAGCAGCATAAACGGCACCATAGTGCAGGAGGAATTATGGAGGAGTACCGACGTCTCAGCATCCTAAAGCCGGGACAGAAGGTGGAGGTCTTTCCCCTATCCGGCTCCAGCCACCAGTCATATGCAGCTACCGTGCTGGGGATTGACCACCGGGCCCGACTCCAGGTGCAGCTGGAGGACGGCAGTCAGCGGTTGCTGGAGTCCGGCGAGGTGAGTCTGAGAAGCGAGCATTTTACAGGCTAGGGAAGGAATCCTCTTGCCAACACCATACAAGGCCAGCCCCAAAGGCTGGCCGTGCTGCAGTAAGCTTAAATTGCAATCAGCTGGTAGGTACCACTACCGAGCCCCATCTTTTCCGCATGGGAAATCTGGCTCTTCCAGTCGGTGGAAGGATGCATATCGCAGAAATGATCTCCGTGGGTATGCTCCTTTTCAGCCAGACTTGATCCGGCACTCACCGGTTGCTGGTTGACGGCATCGGCACAGGCCACATCGATGGCCACCGGGTCAAAGGAGGCAAACATACCCACATCGGGCACAATGGGGGTATCGTTCTCCGCATGACAGTCGCAGTAGGGGGAAATATCCATGGCCAGGCTCACGTGGAAATGGGGCCGCCCCTGCAGGATGGCAGCGGTGTACTCCACCATCTTGCAGTTCAGCACATCGTTGGAGTTGTCGGCCCCAGGACGGATGGCATCAGTGGGACACACACCGATACAGCGACCACAGCCCGTGCAGGCATCCTGGTTAATGAAGGCCTTCTTGTCGGTGATGGTGATGGAGTCATGGGCGCAGTTCCGCTGGCATTGGGAGCAGCCAATGCAATTTTTAGTGTAGACGTAGGGCTTTCCTGCGGCGTGCATCTCCATCTTGCCGGCACGGGAGCCACAGCCCATGCCAATGTTCTTGATAGCACCACCAAAACCAGTTCCCTCGTGGGCCTTGAAGTGGCTCAGGGAGATGATGATATCCGCATCCATCACGGCACGGCCCACCTTTGCCTCCTTCACGTACTGGCCGTTGGGAACAGGAACGTAGGCTTCGTCGGTGCCCTTGAGGCCGTCCCCGATAATCACGTGGCAGCCGGTGGAAAGCGGGGAAAAACCGTTGAGATATGCAGCATCCAGATGATCCAGGGCATTCTTGCGGCTGCCTACATACAGAGTGTTGCAGTCCACCAGGAAGGGACGGCCTCCCAACTCCCGCACCAGATCCACCACCACCTTGGCGTAATTGGGCCGCAGGAAGGCAAGGTTTCCCGGCTCCCCAAAGTGCATCTTGATGGCCACGAATTTTCCCTGGAAGTCAATATCCTTGATTCCCGCCGTAATCATCAGTCGCCGCAGCTTGGGAAGCAATCCCTCCTGAAAGGTGGTACGAAAATTCGTAAAGTAAACCTTTGAAGCACCAGGTGCAGCTGTTTTGTCCATAAAAGCCTCCGCATATTCTGAAATTCTTGGTGGAACTGGCCACAGGAGCGGCCCTTCCTTTCATTCTACCCTTTTTATCTTAGTTTGAATATTGATTTGCTCTCAATTCACCTGTTTTCTCCCTAAAATCGGCGGCCGACACCCACGGCCCGGCTATCTCCCTGTCCCTGAAAATAGAAGGTGGAGGGAGCATCCTCCGGAATGAGGGCGCTAACACAGGCATCCTGATACACCGAACCCTCATACACTGATGCAATGCGAAGCAGAACATTGCAGGTGGGCAGCTCCAGCTGAATTCCAGTGAAGGCAATCTCGTCCGCCAGATCCAACTGGTACACCAGTCCATTGTCCAAATCCTCTATCCTAATGGACTTTGCCCTGCTGTTCTCCCGGAAGGCAGCAGGATTGGCCAAATCAACGTAGCCATTCAATATGCTGAGGGAAGAAAATGATTTGTCACAGGAAAGCGTGATGGTTTGCCCCACGCCGTTTCCCGCCGCCCCCTCCATCCAAGGCAGATGCTCCTGATTCCACATCAGCTGGGTTGCGTCATCTGCCACAGAATACAAATAACGGCCAAGGTTTTGGGCGGCATAAATCCGCACCCCGCCAGAGACCTCCTCCAGCATGATGGAAGAGGCCGTATACTTCGGATTAAATTCAGCAGCCAGAAAGTCAGGATTATCCCGGCCTCGATGCTGAGCCGCCACCATCGTCACAAGAGATAGTCCCATCACCATCCCACACACAAGTTTTTTCATACATCCTCCTGTATGAATGTCGGTAGGGGACAGGAAAATCTGGAATGGAGAAAATGGTTAGTTTAGTTTTTCTCCCCAACCACATCCCCTGCATAGAAAAGGGCTTGTAGATTCCGGTGCAGTCACCCAATCCTACAAGCCCTCAGTTTGATTTTTTTTATGGAAGATTCCCTTTTTTCTACAGTAAGAACGGAATCTTTCCCAAACTACATCATCTTCACCTTGCTGGTAAAGCAGGCCAGACCCTCGTGGGGATACTCCTGATGGAGCCGAGAAACGATGGCCTTGGTCACCTCGGCATGCTCCTTTGTACAGATGATGATGTACATGCAGTTCAGCTGGGGCCACACCGCATCCCCCATCTTGGGGTCAGTGACACCACGGCCCATTACCACCGGCAGCTTGGTGAACATACGGCCAGTATCTTCCTTCATGAAGGCCGTTACAAAGTCCTCCTCTATGGACTGGCTCATGATGATTTCCAGCCGCTGTAGCTTTGGCTCGTCTCCCTTGTCCTTGGACTTCTTGTCCTTTTTTTCCTTCTTCTCTTTCTTCGCCTTTTTGGCGGCTTCCTCTTCAAAGGCTTCCTTACTCATCTAAATCCTCCATTCCAAATCTCTTTTCTGTAGACAGCTCCTCGTCACTCTCGTCATACTGCTCAGCTGTCACCGACTCTTTCTTTCCCTTGGCAGCCTGCTTTTGCTCCCGCATCTGTGCCTCAGCAGCAAGCTTGATGGCCTTCTTCTCAGCCCGCCGCTGCCGACGCAGTTCCTTCTTTTCCGCCCGTTTCTCACGGTACCGATTGAAGATATAGTACAGCACCGGCATCAGGAACAGTGTCATGGTGGTGCTGAAGGTGAGACCACCCAAAACCGTCTGACCAATGGGCTGAGTCATCTCGGAGCCCTCGCCGGGGAAGAAGGCCATGGGCACCAGTCCCAGCACGGTGGTGAGGGTGGTCATGAGGATGGGACGCAGACGACTGCGGGCTGCCTCCACGCAAGCATCCTCCAAACTATACTCCCGCTTCCGCAGCAGGTTGGTAAAGTCCACCAGAACGATACCGTTGTTTACAACAACACCCACCAGAACGAGGGCACCAACTGCCGTAATGATGTTCAGCGGGGAACCGACAGCCAGATAGATTGCCACAATTCCGATGATGGAAAGCGGTATCGTAAACAGCACGATAAAGGGATCCAAGAAGGACTCAAACTGACTGGCCATAACAGAGAACACCAAAATCACCGCCATAATGATGATGATGGCAAACATCCGCAGGTTCTTCTGCAGAGACTCAAAGCTACCGCTATAGCTCAAGTTCACATCGTCTCCCAGTACCACGTGCTCCTGAATGGTCCGCTCCACCAGCCGCTGCACCTCCTCAGCTGACTGCCGCCAATTGATTTTCTTGGCGGTAATATGGATGGTGCGCATCTGGTTCTCACGGACAATGGACACCGGCGAAGTGCCTTCCTGATATGCGGCAAAGCTAGACAACGGAATCCGCTGGCCGGTGGAGTTGGTGACAAAAATCTGCTCCAGGTCAAGCACCTTGGAACGGTCATCCTCGGAAAGCTGCACTAGAATATCTATCTCGTTTCCACCGTCACGATAACGGCTGGCAGTTGCGCCGTTCACATTTGCCTTGATTTCATTGCTGACAGAGTAGATGTTCAGTCCCAGCTCCTGCAGCTTGTTCCGGTCAATCACAATGTCAATCTGGGGAAGACCGTCCTCAAGGCTGCTGGTAACCTCCGTAACAATATCACTATCATACTCCACCAAGGCATTCACGATGTCACGGGAAGCGGCCTGCAGCTGGTCCATGCTATTACTCTTGATAACAACGTCAACATCGCTTCCGGTCATGGCGGCCATACTGTTGGAGCTGAGGGTGAACTCAGCGCCGGGAAACTGGTTGAACAGACCTCGCACCTTTGCAATAGCCTGGTCGGTGGCATCCCATCCAGGCTGCCGCTCTGCTTGCGGATACAGGGAAATGCTCAGCGTTGCCGTATTGGTGGAGGCTCCTCCCAGTCCCATCATGCTGGCACCACCAACAGAAATGGTGGTGGACTTGATTCCCGTCACGTTCTGCTGCACCATGGTGTCCAGCTGGCGAATCACCTGGTCGGTGCTCTCCAAGCGGGTTCCCTTGGGCATCTCCAGACTGACGGAAATAGTATTGGACTCCTGTTCCGGCATATTGATAAAGCCCACCACCGGAATCAAGGCGATACTAGCAATCAGCAAGACAAAAATCGTTCCCAAAAGCAGAATCTTGTGGTGCAGCACCCAGCGAACACAGTTGGCGTAGCCATTATCCAGCCGGTCAAAGAAACCACCAACTGCACGATCAAAACGCCCCGCAATACCAGTCAGCTGACGATTAGCCAGGTTTTCCAGCTTTAGGTACTTTGAGGAAAGCACCGGCACCAGAATAACGGCCACCACAAGGCTACAAATCAGGGAGAACACAACGGTGAAGGTCAGCCCAGAGAAAATCTGTCCCACCATCTCCAACTCACTGCTGTACATAATCAGCGGAAGGAACACACAAATGGTGGTCAAGGTACTGGCCATAATAGCCATAATCATTTCCTGAGAACCGAGGATGGCCGCCGCCTTTGGTTTTGCTCCCTTAGCCCGATACGTGTAGATGTTTTCCAATATAACGATGGAGTTGTCCACCAACATACCCACACCCAGAGACAAACCAGCCAAGGTCATGAGGTTTAAGGAGAACCCAGCAAATTTCATCACACCCAAGGTAATCACCAAGGAAATGGGGATGGTCAAGCTGATGATGATGGTACTCTTGATGCTGCGCAGAAACACCAACAGCACCAAAACTGCCAGAATAGCACCAGACACAACGGAACTGACGATGTTATCGATGGAAATCTCGATGATGTCAGTGGTATTCATTTCCTCGGTGAGCTTCACGTCAGCAGGCAGCAAGGCTTGAATCTCCTCCACCTGCTGGCGAACCTGCTGAGCGGCCTGCACGGAATTCTTGCCGCTCTGCTTCTGGATGCTCAGGATGACACAGGGAACGCCGTTCAGGTAGGCAAGGCTAGATACGGGCTTGTAGCCCTCGTATACGTCGGCAATGTCCCGCAGCAAAATCTTGCTGACGGTGGGGACACCTCCCATTCCGTAGCCGCCGGACGCCTTGTAGGCCACCACCGTATTGCGGATATCATCCAATGAAGTGTACTCACCAGAGGTGGTGATGGAATAGGTGGTGTCATTCTCAGAGATTGTTCCACCAGAGCCTTCTATGTTCTGGGCACCAATCATCTGGGCAATCTGGGTAATGGTGAGGGAATAGGCTTCCAGGCGGTCACGGGGAATGTCGATGATGACGGCCTTTTCACGGCCACCGCTGATGGAGGCAGAGGCAACGCCGTCAACCTGCTCCAATCTGGGCTGTACCACATCCTCCGCATATTGCCGCAGTTCCTCTGGCGTTCGGTTGCCGCTCAACACGTAGGACATGATGGGCATCATGGAGGGATCCGCCCTAATAATCAGCGGAGTCCCCGCATCCTCCGGCAGGAAGCCCTTCACCAAGTCAATCTTGTCACGAATCTCGTTGGTGGCCGCATCAAGATTTGTACCAAAATTGAGAATCAGCATGATGAGACTGGAACCAGAGGAAGAAATCGACTGCATGGTATCCAAGCCTGTAACACTAGAAACAGCACTCTCCAACGGCCGTGTCACCGAACGCTCCACCTCCTCAGGTCCCGCATTGGCGTAGGTGGTGGAAATGGCCATGTAGGGCATCTCCATATCCGGCAACAGGTCGATGGGCAACTGAGTGGTAGAATAAATACCCAGTGCCGTCAAAACAGCAAAGATAATGAGAATCGTAGTTGGCTTTTCTACGGCCATTTTGGACAGGGTCATTAATTTCCTCCCTGCTTACGATTCACAACATTTATCTTGCTGCCAGAATCCAGCAAGGTTTGGCCAGACATAACAATCTCATTGCCCGCAACAAGTCCTGACACTACTTCCACCATATCGTCCACGGTAATGCCTACAGTAATGGGCCGTAGCTCCACCGCACCACCATCCACCACAAATACCGTATCTTGACCAGAGCGGGTCAAAATAGCGGATCGGGGAATAGCCACCACATCAGACTTTGACTCGGTAATCAGCTTCACCCGGCAATACATACCGATTTTGATACGCTTGTCAGGGGGATCCAGCACTAACTTTACCCCCATGGAACGAGTCGTTGTATCCAAGACAGGATTCACTTCAGCAACCTTGGCGGTAAAAACCTCACCGGGATAGGCGTCAAAGGTCAGCAAGGCTAGCTGGCCCACTTCAATGCGAGAGACAAACCGCTCCGCCACGCTGATGCTTACCTCAAGGTTGCTGGTGCTGCTAATCTTCGCAATGGACATGGAGGGAGCCACCATGCTTCCCACAGACACGGGGAAGGAGGTAATCGTTCCCGCCACCGGAGCACGAATGGGGCTGGTCTCGTAGGTCATACCGGGACGAGAGGGGTCTACACGGGCTAGAATCTGGTTCCGCTCCACGTAGTCTCCCATCTTTACCCGAATGTCGGTAAGCTTTCCCGAAGCGTCCGGCATAACGTCAACACTGGAGGCAGCCACCACATCCCCACCAAATTCAAGGTACTCATCAAGGTTCTCGGCGGAAGCCACGTAGGTGTTCACCGCATAGACTGTCTCCTGGGGAACAGCTGGGGCAACGGCAGCCTGATCCTTCTTTGAACAACCGAAAAAAATAAATGCCAGGGCCAAAGCCAGGGCTACACATCGTGCAATTTTCTGTGTCATCATCATCCTCATATTTATTGGGTCAGCAGGCCCTTAGTTTTCTAGTTTTGTGTTAAGCGTATACTCAAGATCCATCAAGCCGGAAAGATAGTTGAACTTTTCGTTGGCCAGGCCCAGCTTTGCTTGGTTCAGCTGGTTCTCTGCATCCCGCAGATCCAACAACTCCGTAGTACCATTACGATAGGCCACCAGGGTCATGTCATAAGATCGCTGGGCCAACTGGATGTTTCCAGCGGAAGCTTCGATGGCGGCACGAGACTGGGCCAGGGCATCCACCTGGGTGCGGATATCCAGCTCGGTCTTTTCTATCAAAGTTTCCAGAGAAAGCTCCAGCTTCCTGATATTGTCCTTAGTGTCTCTGGCCGCCTGACGATTAGCTGAGAAGGGCAGCAGATTGGTGAGGTTCCATGCCAAGGTAACAGAAAAGGCTCCCTTATCCATGTAGGTATCCAACCAATTGGACGTTATGTCCGCCACCACAGGCTGAAATCCCCAGGAAAGGGCCAAGGCCGGAGTGTAGGACTGCATATTCTGAATCGAAAGGTTCAGGTTCAGTATCTCTAGATTCTTCTGGAGAGAAAGGATATCGGGGTGATTCTGAGCGTAGAGGGAAATCAGCTGGTCAGTGTCCAGCTCCACAAAAGTAGGCTCAATTGCTCCCTCCAAGGTGATGCTGGTTCCCGCAGGCAGGCCCAGCAAAAAGCCGAACAAATCCAGCTGCTGCTTCATGGCCTGCTCCTGCTTCATGATGGAAGGGCGTTGGTTCTCATAGGCCACCTGGGCCTGCAACAAGGCCAGCTCCGGAATGAGGCCGTTGCGGTAGTTCACCTGAGCCTGCTGGGCACGGAGCCGGGCGTTTTCCAAGGAACGCTGCTGGAGTGTCAGGCCCTCCTGCTGGAGCAGCAGCCCGTAGAAGAGTTTGCGAATCTGGAGCTCATTCTGCCGCAGGGTCTGGTCCCAGGTAATCTGCCCAGCCTCATACTGCTTCTTGATGAGGCGAAATCCATCAATCAGGGCAAAGGAAAAGTTCCAGGAAATGCCGATGTTCCCCACAGCAGTCCAGTGGTCCGACTCAGTAACTTCGGAGGCAGGAAAACCCGACTGCCCCATAACTTGCATCAATGGATTCAACATTTCTCC
Organism: uncultured Spirochaetales bacterium; assembly: GCA_946061495.1. Lineage (GTDB taxonomy): Bacteria > Spirochaetota > Spirochaetia > Treponematales > Treponemataceae > Treponema_F. The sequence continues at coordinate 24,316 of CAMGSV010000009.1, forward strand.
AATGGCAGCAGTGGGGTCCGTGTACTCATTGCTGCGGCTCATGGTAGCGGAAAGATTCACACTGGGAAGCAACTGGTTCCACTTGTAGTCGTTTGCACGCTTCTTCATTTCTAGGTCGATGGCAGAGCTTTTCAGCGTCTTGCTGTTCTGGTTGGCATACTCCACCGCCTGGTCCACCGTCAGAGTGATGGAGTTCCCATCGTCAGCGGTGGTATCCTGGGCAAAAAGAAATCCGGCGGATGCCACTATAAGAATGAAGAGAAGCGCGGCACTGCGTTTCCACCGAACGGTAATCATAAGAACCCCCAAATTTATTTCTATAATTTAATATAGTGACCGGCAAAGTTAAGGGCAAGTAACTTCTTGTGATTAAACCTTTAAAAACGATAAAAGTTAAAGTTTAATTTAATTTTTTCTCTC
>CAMGSV010000010.1 GCA_946061495.1 uncultured Spirochaetales bacterium
TGAACCAGATCCATACCAACAACACACGGAGCAAACAATGAAAGATTTGAAGGGAACAAAGACCGAGAAGAACCTTCAGGAGGCATTTGCTGGTGAGTCCATGGCACGGAACAAGTACACCTACTTTGCTTCAAAGGCTCGCAAGGATGGTTATGTTCAGATTGCAGCCCTCTTTGAGGAGACTGCAGCCAACGAGAAGGAGCATGCTGAGCTGTGGTTCAAGTTGCTGAACGGTGGAATCGGTACAACTGCCGAGAATCTGAAGGCTGCCGCTGCTGGTGAGAACTATGAGCACGAGAACATGTACCCCACCTTTGCAAAGGAAGCTCGTGAGGAAGGATTCGATCACATTGCAAAACTCTTTGAGGGTGTTGCTGCCATCGAGAAGGCTCACGAGGAGCGCTATCTGAAGCTGCTGGCTAATGTCGAGAACGGACTGGTATTCTCCAAGGACGGCGATGTGATGTGGCAGTGCAGCAACTGTGGTCACCTGGTATTCGGAAAGGAAGCTCCCAAGGCTTGCCCCGTTTGCGCCCATCCCCAGGCCTACTTCCAGATCAAGGCTGAGAACTACTAATTTCAATGCGGACTCAGGTCCGTTATGGAGGAACCCCCGATGCATTGTGTCGGGGTTTTTTTTACCCCTAACTGGCATTCCATCTGCAGGTTTCTGCTGATGTCATCCAGATGGGACTTCTTATTTTGAGACAGGGAAGGCGGCTCTACAATGATTTCATTCTTGTACTGGGGATAAATGCTGAGAACGAGTCGAGGGAATGACAGGCTGGGTTTTGTGTAAAAAAAGACCACTTGGTAAACAAGTGGTCTTTTGGGCGCTGAGAGGATCGAACTCCCGACATTTTGGGTGTAAACCAAACGCTCTCCCAGCTGAGCTAAGCACCCATAACGCTGATTAATATACCAGAAGAATAAAAGCTTGTCAATAGAAAATCAACAAAATTTTATTTTGGGCAACCTGTAAAATATAATTCCCCAGTAAAAAGTTTTCCAACCTCCGTTATAATGGAATCACCACAAGACCACAAAACAGGAGGAAAGAAACCCACAGACAGAGTAGCACAAAAGGAGAGAAAAAACAGCCGCTTCATCCACAGCAAAAAGCTTCTGCTGGAAGGCTATCTTTTAGGGAGGAAGGGGCGAATTTCGGGCATTGGGAGATCGACACTATTAAGGGCGGAAAGGGGATCTCCGTGGAATGGGTGCTTTGGATGAACAGCTGTCCAAAACGTATTCATGAGGGGAAAACCCCCGCCATGATATTTTCTTCTTGTTGTGGTTCCTGACAGAAAAATGGGGAATTATTCCTTACAAATTACAATGAATTCCTTGAATTGTATATTTCCTCGCTTTGATAAAGAATTATTATTCCACCTTCGAGTCGGAGGAGGAGTGAGGGTTTAGGAAGTAGGAGTTAGGAGCGAGGGATAACTCCTGTCTCCTAACGTCTCGCTTCCTCACTTCTTCTTGAACATGGCCTTCATGGCCGCCATCATGCTGAGGGCGGTCTCCTGGTCCACGGCGGCGGCAGGCTCGTGGTACTCCACCAGCTCCGGGGGAATCTCGTCCAGGAACCGTGATGGCTCCGCTTCCACCACTGACTGCATCTTCTTGCGGTGGCGGCAGGCGGAGATGTAGAGCTTGTGCTGGGCGCGGGTGATGGCCACGTAGAACAGCCGCCGCTCCTCCTCGATGTTCTCCTCACTTTCTTCTATACTACGTGCATGGGGGATGATGCCGTCCTCGGCTCCCGCAATGAACACCACGGGAAACTCCAGGCCCTTGGAGGCGTGGATGGTCATGAGGTTCACCTTGCCCTTCAGGGTGTCGTCCTCCATGTCGTCCCGGGACAGGAGGGTGATGCGGTTCAGGTAGTTGAACAGGCTGGCATCAGCACCGTTGGCAACCTCGCCGTTTTCCCAGCTTTCCATGGACTGCAGCAGGCTCTCGATGTTCAGGAACTTGAACCGGGCTGCCTTCTCGTTCTTCTGGTACTCGCTGATGAGGTAGTCCCAGTAGTTGATTTCCTGCACCATGTCCCGCACCTTCTTTGCCAGCCCATGGCCGGAAAGGAGGGTTCCCCGCCAGCGGGAAATCAGCTCCACAAAGGCTGCCAGCTCCACCAGGGTGCTGCGGGTGATGCCCAGGCCAGAGTGTTCCTCTGCCATGCCGCCGTCGTCCAGCAGCTGGAATTCGTCTGAACCAGCTGGATGGAAGTCGTTGAATCCAGCTGACTGAAGCTCATCCTGGCTGTGGATGCCCGCCAGCTGCAGCGCCTTCTGGATGGCCTGCCACAGGGAGCAGCTGTGTTCTTTGGCCAGCTGGTTCAGGGTCTCCAGTGTCTTGCGTCCGATGCCACGGCGGGGTGTGTTGAGGATTCGCAGCAGGTTGATGTCGTCGTCGTGGTTGGCGCAGACCCGCAGGTAGCTGATGACATCTTTTATTTCCTTGCGCTGGAAGAAGCTGGAGCCTCCGCTGATGGTATAGGGGATGTTGGCCGCCAGAAAGGCCTCCTCGATGGCGCGGCTCTGGGTGTTGGCCCGCATCAGCACTCCGAAGTCGTCATAGCTGCGCCGCTCCGACATACAGATTCCCTGGATGGCCTCTGCGATGAAGTCCGCCTCTGCCGCCTCGTTCTCTGGCAGGAAGATTTCGATGGGGCGGCCTGACCCGTTCCCCGACCACAGGGCCTTGTCCTTGCGGTTAGTGTTGTGGGAGATGACACCGTTGGCGGCGGCCAGAATGGTTTCGGTGGAGCGGTAGTTCTGCTCCAGGCGGATTTCCCGTACATCGGGAAAGTCCCCCTCGAACATGCGGATGTTCTCGTAGTTGGCTCCCCGCCAGGAATAGATGGACTGGTCGTCGTCACCCACCACCGCCACGTTCCTGTCCGCCAGCAGGTGCATCATCTGGTACTGCTGGATGGAGGTGTCCTGGAATTCGTCCACCATGATGTACTTGTAGCGGCTGCGGTACTGTTCCAGCACGTCGGGATGCTCCCGGAAGAGGCGGATGGGCAGGGTGATCAGGTCGTCAAAGTCCACGGCGTTGTACACCTGGAGTCCCCGCTGGTATTCCTGGTACAGCTGCTGGTACTGGCTGTTGCCTCGGAGCCGGGGGTTCGGGTCGTCCCAGGTCCACCGTCCCGTCTTGATGTTGGAGAATAGGTTCCCCACGGCGTACACGTCCAGGGCGTCCGCCGTAAAGCCCAGCTCCCGTCCCGTCTCCTTTATCAGCTGGTTGCGGTCGGTCTCGTCGTAGATGGAGAAATTGCTGCGCCAGCCCAGCCGTTCGATGTCCTGCCGCAGAATACGGACTCCAAAGGCGTGGAAGGTGGACACGGTGAGGTTCTGGAGCTTCTTGCCGGTGCGTTCCTTCACCCGCTCCTCCATCTCCTTGGCAGCCTTGTTGGTGAAGGTGAGGGCCAGAATCTGGCTCTGGGGGATTCCCTTGTCCAGCATGTGGGCGATGCGGTAGGTGATGACACGTGTCTTTCCGCTGCCTGCCCCGGCAATGATCAGCAGCGGCCCCTCGGTGGTGGTCACTGCCTCGAACTGTTCCTGATTCAATTCCTGTCGTAGTCTTTCCAGCATAGGGGCAATTTTAGGGAAAATACTTTTCTGTTGCAAGGGCATGGCACCTGTTGTATACTAGAGGGAAAGCGGGCAGGGGGACCGTCGGCGGATGCAGGTCGCCGGAGCTGGGTTTTCTGCCAATCGGGAGGTTTTTTATGAGTGTGTTCCAGAATGTCTCTGCGTTTTTAGGCCGCAATGGCTTTCCCATCGGCGGGCCAGACATTAATTCAGTGATTGCTGGTCTGTTGTACGACATGCAGCAGGGTCTTGATGTGGGAAGCGGCGAGGGGCCCATGGATGCCCGCCAGCCCATGATTCCCACCTGGGGAATGCCGCCGGAAAAGACCCCAAAGAACACCAGTGTCATTGTCATCGATGCCGGCGGTACCAATTTCCGCTCCTGTCTGGTGACCTTCGACAAGGATGGCTACCCCAGCATCTCCAACTTGGAGAAATGCTCCATGCCCGGCATAGAACGTGAGCTGTCCAAGGAGGAATTCTTTGACCAGATTGCCGCCAACCTGGACCACCTGAAGGGCAAGAGCAGTCGCATCGGCTTCTGCTTCTCCTATGCCATGAGGATTCTGCCTGACGGCGACGGGGAGGTGCTGTCCTTCTCCAAGGAGATCAAGGCTCGTGAGGTCATTGGTTCCAAGGTGGGCAGCTGCCTCTCTGATGCCTTGGTGAAGCGGGGCTGGCAGCGGCCTGAGCGTGTGGTCCTGCTGAACGACACCACCGCCGCCCTGCTGGCCGGTGCCTCCCGCACTGTGCCGGGAATGAAGTACAGCTCCTACGTGGGACTGATTCTGGGAACTGGCATGAACGCCGCCTACATCGAGTACAAGGAAATCAAGAAGATTGACGGAGTGGTGGACAATCCACCGCCAGCCCAGATTGTGGTGTGCGAGTCCGGTATGTTCGACAAGCTGCCCCGATCCTCCTTCGACATCGCCTTTGACTCCAGCACCAATACCCCCGGCCGCTACGTCATGGAGAAGATGTGTTCCGGAGCCTATTTGGGCCCCCTCTCCACCTTTGCCCTGAAGGCCGCCGCCATGGAGGGCCTGTTCTCCGAGCAGGTGGCTTCTCGTCTGGCTGCACTGCCCAAGGCGGACCTCTACGATGTGGACCAGTTCCTCTACGGCCCCTATCGCCACGACACGGTGCTGGGGGATGTGGTGGCTCCGGGAACCCAGGATGACTATGACACCATGTACCTGATTCTTGACACCATGATCGAGCGGTCCGCCCGCCTCACCGCCGCAGTGATTTCCTCCTGTGTCATCAAGAGCGGCCGTGGAACCAGCCCCACCAAGCCGGTGTGCGTCCTGTGCAACGGAACCACCTTCTTCAAGACCCACAATCTCCGTTCCCGCATCCACGGCTACTTGGACAAGTACCTGTCGGAGCAGCGCCACCTGTACTTTGACATTGTGGCCATGGACAACGACATCACCTTGGGCACTGCCATCGGCGCATTGTCCAACTGATAGGCCGGAGTCTCCGAGCAGAGGTTTAAAACAAAAGGGGGAATGATATTTCTTGGTTTCAGCGTACGCTGAGCCCTTTTTCTGATGTTTTATTCTTCAGCGCTTGCCATGGGCTTGCTGAGCATCTTCCGCTGAATCTGGGCTGCCCGCTCCGCCGGCATGAACATAATCCAAGTGGAGGCTAGGGAGGTGGCACCCTCTTCCTGGGCTATCTGGTCTGCCATTCGCAGGATATCGATAACGTCTTGATCATCCATGGCTACCAGAATATCCACCGCGTTCTGGGGGGGCATGCTGTTCAGGTTGCGCACATTGGTGACAATGTTCAGTTGGCGGCCATCGTACTGGGTGACGGTGTTGTTGAAGGCGGTCTCCCGCTCCTCCTGTGCCAGCCTGCGGTCCTCCAGCTCCTGTGCTGTCTGCTGGTTCAGGGCCTCTGCTTGTGCCAGCTCCAGTTCCCGCTGGTCCAGCTCCTCCTTCCGCAGGTTCAAGGATTCCAATCGCTTCTGGAACCGGGCGTTGTCTAGGTCCGCCTCCAGCGGGGCGGAGCTGGTGACTGAGGTGGAGGTCTGGGTCTGGAGCCCGAAAAGTCGGTAGACCGGAGCAAATACCTGTTTGGCTTGGATTACACCAAGATAGTCAAACCATATAAGACCAGCAAGTAAAAGAATGATGATCAAAAAAAGTAGGATTATCGTCTTTCCTATATTGTTGTGTCTTCTGCGTCTGGCCATTTACATCCTCGTACAATACAATTCTTGCTCCTCCCAATCTTCCCTTGTGGATCAGGACAAGACTATACTAGTATATCGGCAAATTGTTCGGCAATACAAGGGGATTTTATCATTTATTTCCTTATTGAGGCTTCCCTTGTCAAAGCGTTTTCTTCAGAATATACTGCAACGTATGAAAGTTTTCAAATCTACTCTGTTTTTTTTCTGTATTTGTTCCGTTCTTTTTGTTTCTTGTTTGAGCACTGATTTGGGGTCCCTTGCTTCCGGTTTGATGGGTGGTGGAGGATCCAGCACAAGGAGCTCTCCCTTTACCAATTCGGAGGCCATCGCTGCCATGAAAGATGCCCTGACGGAGGGAATCAAGTCCTCCTCGAGCCAGCTTTCCGCTACCGATGGATATTTTGGAAATGCTGCTTTGAAGATTCTCCTTCCTGACGAGGCTGACGTGATGATCGACAACATCGGAAAGATTCCCGGTGGCCAGAAGCTGGTGGATGATGTCATCTTACGGTTGAACCGGAGCGCAGAGGAGGCTGCCAAGGAGGTGGTGCCGATTTTTACCAACGTCATCACAGGAATGAGCGTCAGTGATGGTATTGCTGTCGTCACTGGTGGGGAAAACGCTGCAACGGAGTATTTGCGGGAAAACACCTACAGTCAGTTGATGGACTTGTACCGCCCGAAGGTAGCCTCAGCTCTGGGCAAGCCTTTAGTGGCAGGAATTTCCGCCAACTCTGCCTGGACCACCCTGACTACAAACTACAACAATGTGGGCGCTCCATTGAACAAGGCTGCCACCTTCATCGGCAAGGAGGAGCCCATGCCGGAGGTGGAGGTTGATTTGGCCACCTTTGCCACAGAGAAGGCCTTGGATGGGCTTTTCTCCAAGATTGCCCAGGAGGAAGCGGAGATTCGGGACAATCCCCTCGAGTACGCTTCTTCCATGATCAAGAAGGTGTTCGGTGCAGTAAAGCAGGGGCTTGTTCCCTAGGGATGGTTGGTATGGGCGGCTGACGGTCTTTTCGGCTGCCCAGTGTTCCTCCTGATTTGCCTTTCCCTTGTCAAATCGTTTTCTTCACGATATACTGTAATTTATGAAAATTTATAAGTCTTTCCTGATTATGCTTTGTCTCAGTTCATTGTTGTTCTTTTCTTGCGATACAATCCTTGATTTGCTTGGTTCCAGTGGATCTGGTGGTGGGAACCCCTTCACCGAGTCCGAGGCTGTGGAGGCCATGAAATCCGCACTGAATGTGGGGGCTGAGGTATCCTCGAAGCAGTTGTCTCAGGTTGATGCCTATTACAAGACCTCATTGAAGATTCCCTTGCCACGAGAGGTAGATAATGCCATCAAAACCCTAGAAAGTATTCCTGCTGCTGGAAGTTTGCTGGGGAATTTGTCCGCTGAGTTGGTTGAGAAGGTAGTTTTGAGCGTGAACCGTAGCGCCGAGGAGGCCGCCAAGGAGGTGGTGCCCATCTTTTCTAAGGCCATCACTGATATGACGGTACAGGATGGCATCGGTATTGTTAGGGGAGAACGGGATGCGGCCACCACTTATTTGAAGGATAATACATATAATCAGCTGATGGATTTGTATCAACCAAAGATGGATGCTGTTCTTGGAAAAGATTTGATTGGCAGCATGTCCGCCAATGATGCCTGGGAAAATTTGACTTCCACGTACAACAGTATTGTGGAAAAGCAAACTGTGAAAGTTGCGGCGCAAGTAGCTAGAAAAGATTTAAAGCCTATCAATACGGATCTTTCTGAATACGTCACCGGAAAGGCACTGGACGGTGTCTTTGTTAAGGTTGCGGAAGAGGAGGGTAAAATCCGTGACAATCCTTTGGATTATGCACAAAGCATCATCAAGAAGGTGTTTGGTGCCGTCAAGGGTATGCTGACTAACTGAGGGGGGATGTTATGACAATGGGTACTGTCACGGAACTGTTGCAGGAAGGTATCATGCAGATTCTTATGCTGGTGGCTCCCGTTTTAGGTGCCGCCCTAATCATAGGTCTTGTGGTGGCAATCTTCCAAGCTACCACCTCCATCCAGGAGCAAACCCTTACGTTTGCCCCAAAGTTCTTTGTGATTCTTGCAGTTATAGCCCTCTTAGGTGGATGGATGTTCACTTCTATGCGAGAGTACACCATCCAGTTATTCCAGATGATTTCCCAGATGGGGCGGTAAGTGCTGGCGCAGATTTTGGATAGGGCCCCTCTGTTTCTGTTGGTGGCGGCTCGCTGTCTTGCCATGTTCATGGTCCTCCCCCTGTTTTCTACCCGGTCTGTCTCCACGGTGGCCAAGGTGGCCTTGGCGGGCTACGTTGCCTTCATCGTGCTGCCTACTAGCTTTGGCGGCGGCTACGAGGGACTGGACAGCATCTATGATGTATCCACCCTCCAGTATGTGCTGTTGCTGGTGGGGGAGGCACTCATCGGCATCATCACAGGTTTTTTCATTACCATTCTCTTCGCCGCCTTCAGTTCTGCTGGCCAGTTCTTCTCCTTTCAGATGGGGCTTTCCGCCGCCGAGGCCTACGATGCACTGTCTCAGGTGGAAAACCCCCTGATGGGGCAGTTCCTGAATCTTGTAGCCATGCTGCTGTTCCTCACCACCAAGGGGTTCCAGCAGGTATTCCTCCACGGCCTGGTGGGAAGCATCCAGTCCATGAACGCTCTGTCTTTGGCGGCGGCAGGAACACGGACAGTCTTCCTGGAGCTGTTGCTGGGGGGGCTCACCGGCCTGTTCTTCAATGCCATGATGATTGCCCTTCCCCTGACAGGCACCTTCTTCCTAGTGTCGGTGGCTATGGGCCTCCTGTCCCGCGCCGCCCCCCAGATGAACCTCCTGTCGGAGGGTATTCCCCTCACCATGCTGCTGGGCTTTCTGTTCCTCGCTCTTTCACTGCCTGTCATGTGCGACCTGTTCATGAGGCTCTTTGACGGAGCATTTGTGACGCTGCGGCAGCTCTTCGCCCAGATTGCGGGAGGGGGAGCCGGATGATGACGCTCCCTTCCGCAAACAGGCCACCCAAAAGTCTCATGCCCCCCATCCACCTCCAGTGGTTCGCCTCCGCTGAGGATGAGGGCCGCACCGAGGATCCCTCCGACCTCAAGCTGAGGAAGGCCAGGGAGGAGGGCCGCATTACAAAGAGCCAGGAGCTTACAGGCGGACTGGTGCTGCTGCTGCCGGTGCTGACATTGATATTGCTGGCTCCCTGGCTTCTGCGGGGGTGTGTCCAGATCATCAGGTTCTACATGGAGCGCTGCACCACAGCCTCCCTTACAGACGGGGAACTGATGATGGAGTTCCTCTATGCCATCGTTCGCATGGTGCTTCCCATCACCGCTACGGCCATGGTGGCTGCAATTGCGGCCAATGTCATACAAAACAAGGGCTTTATCTTTACGACAAAGACAATTGAGCCGAAAATTTCAAAGATACTGCCAAAATTTGGTGAGTATTTCAAGAAGACCCTCTTCTCCTTCGAGGGTGCCTTCAATGTGGTGAAGTCCATCGTCAAGGTGGCGGTGATCTTCATTGCGGCCTACCTGCTGATTCGCAGGGAGATTCCCCAGCTGCTGACCTTGATGCAGACGAATTTTTGGGATGGTGTGGTGTACATTGCGGACATGACGGCCAAGCTGCTGGTTATCACTGCCGTCATCTTCATCATCATCGCCATTCCTGACTACATCGTCCAGCGCAAGCAGTTCAAGGAGTCCATGAAGATGACCAAGCAGGAAGTGAAGGAGGAGTACAAGGAAACCGAAGGAGATCCCTTGGTGAAGGGCAAGCTGCGGCAGTACATGCACGAGATGCTCCGCCGCAATATGCCTGCCGCCGTAGCCAAGTCTGATGTGGTTATCACCAATCCTACCCACTATGCGGTGGCCATCCAGTATGACAACACCACCATGGCAGGTCCCATGGTGACGGCCAAGGGTGTGGATTCTCTGGCCCGCAGGATCAGGGAGATTGCTACGGAGAATCGGGTTCCGCTGGTGGAGAATCGTCCCCTGGCCAGGGCCCTCTACGCCGAGGTGGAAATCGGAGAAATGGTACCGGAAAACTACTATCAGGCACTAGCAGTAATTCTTGCTAATGTGTATAATATGAAAGGGAAATAAGGCCGGTTAGCCGGTTTTGTGAGAAGGTGGGAAAAAGTATGCCGTCACTCGGTAAGACAAAGTTATTCAATAACACGGCCGACCTAACGATAGCCGTTTGTGCCATCGTTGTGGTGATGATGTTGATTGTGCCTCTGCCAACCTTGCTGTTGGATATCCTGATGGCACTGAACCTCCTCTTTGCCGTGCTCATGCTGCTCATTGTTCTCTCTACACCAAAGGCTACTGATTTTGCCTCTTTCCCAACCATGTTGTTGGTGTCCACCGTGTTCGGTCTTGGCATCAACGTGTCATCCACCCGTCTCATCCTTGCAGAGGGATTGGATTTTAACGGAAAGATGGTCAAGGCCTTCGCCAGCTTTGTGGTGGGAACCTCCGGCGATGAAGGATTGCTCATCGGTTTTGTCATCTTCATCATTTTGATTGCTGTACAGGCCTTTGTCATCACCAAGGGCGCCTCCCGTGTTGCCGAGGTTGCCGCTCGCTTTACCTTGGATGCCATGCCCATGAAGCAGGCAGCTGTAGAGGCTGAGTACAACGCCGGTGCCATCACCGAGGAGGAGGCCCGCAAGCGCAAGATGGACGTGCAGCGGGAGGCGGACTTCTACGGTGCTATGGATGGTGCCTCCAAGTTTGTTTCTGGAAACGTGAAGGTGGGTATTTTCATCACCGTCATAAACCTTGTGGTGGGACTCATCTTCGGAATGGTGCTGCGGGGCGAGTCCTTTGGCACTGCCATCCAGACCTATGCCGCTTTTACTATCGGTGACGGCCTTCTGTCCCAGCTGCCCTCCTTGCTGGTGTCCTTTGCCACTGGTATCATTGTCACCCGTTCCGCCTCCGACCAGACCCTCGGTATCGACGTGCGCAGACAATTCTCCCAGAGCGCCTGGATTTACTATGTGGCTGGTGGAACCATGGCTCTCATCGGTATTTTCCCCGGCTTTCCCTGGTATGTGCTGATTCCCCTGGGTGCTGCCCTGTGCTTCTTGGGCTACAAGCTCCAGTCCATGCAGAAGGTGGCGGAAATCGAGCGGAAGGTGGCTGAAAAGGCTGGTTCCCCCCAGGCAGCTGGTTCCGTGGCAGATGCCAGTACGGTCCAGCCACCTGATCCTTTGTCCTTGGAGCTGGGATATGCCCTGATTCCCTTGGTGGATAAGGAGAAGGGTGCCGAGCTGCTGGAGCGTGTCCAGTTGATTCGCCGGGAAATGGCCCTGGATATGGGTCTCATTGTTCCCCGCATCCGCATAACAGACAATATCCGCCTGGACTCCAGCGAGTACTGCTTCAAGATAAAAGGTGTCACTGCTGGAAGTGGCCGCATCAAGATGGGCTGGTTCCTGTGCATCAATTCTGGTGGTGTAACTGAGGAGGTGCCTGGAGAGAAGACCCAGGAGCCCGCCTTTGGCTTGCCTGCGGTGTGGGTTGCCCAGGAAAACCGGGATCGTGCAGAGCGGGCTGGTTACGCTGTCGTTGACCCGCCCACCATGATTGCCACCCATCTAACAGAAATCATCAAGCGGCGGGCAGACGAGATTCTCGGCCGACAGGAAGTGCAGGTTCTCATCGACTCCCTCAGGAAGGATTATCCTGCTGTTGTGGAAGAGGTTATGCAGAACTTCAAGATTGGAGAGATTGTCAAGGTTCTCCAGGGGCTCCTTCGGGAGCAGGTGTCCATTCGCAGTATGGTGGCCATCCTAGAAACTCTGGCGGACTTTGGTGGAGTCACCAAGAAGACCGACGTGCTGGTGGAGCGTGTCCGCCAGACCCTAGGCCGCCAAATCTGCCTCCAGTACGCAGATCCCCATGGAGTGCTTCACGTACTCACCGTTTCTCAGACCTTCTTGGAAACCTTGCTGGAAAGCAAGACAGACACGGTGGACGGTCCCGTTGCCATGCTTGACCCTGTTACTCACCGGAAGTGGATTTCTGCTGTGAGTACAGCCATTGCCACCGCCCGCAACCAAGGCTATAGCTTCCCAGTGATTCTCTGTCCCGAAACAGTGCGAAGGCTGGTAAAGAGCAGCATCGAGCGGGAATTGCCGGGAATCGTGGTGCTTTCATCTGCTGAAATAACGAACGATATCAAGTTGGAGTCATTGGGAGGAATAGACGTTGAGTAAAACTACAAAGGTACGGCCTCGTACTGAGATTGCTCCAACATATAGCGAGTGTATTTCTCGCATACGAGACTTATGGGGAGATGAGTATAGTATAATAGAAAAACGTCAGACAACGATGCCAAAGTTCTTGGGATTAGGTTCTCGGCCTGCAGTGGAGGTTGTCTATGTGGTTACTGATTCCTCGTCTATACGAGACAAGATGCAGGAGGTGAATTCTCCAGCTCAACGATCTGTAAATCCCGTGGCCCAGAGAAAGTTAAAGGATGATGAGCTAAAGAATCTCATTGATTCTGTTTTGGGAAAGAGTCAGTCAAATATGTCTGGATCGGTGTTTCCCCAGAACGACATTAATGCTCTCACCAAGAAGATGGAGGAGTTGAGTGCTGCAATCTCACAGCTCCCTACAAGTCAGCAGTCAATTCCTGTCATCAAGAAGGTGGAGGAATTGCTGGAGGAGAATGAATTCACCGCATCATACATCAAAAAGATAACCCATCGTATCCGTTCTGAATTTTCTCTTGACGAGTTGAACGATGAGGAGCATGTGCAGAAGAAGGTGGTGGAGTGGATTGGTGAGACCATTGAGCTATATTCCCAAAAGGAATTTTCTCGTAGGCCCACGGTGCTTATCTTGGTAGGACCTACCGGAGTAGGAAAGACGACTACCATAGCAAAGATGGCGGCAAAATATCGATTTGGAAGTGATGACTTGAAGCTTCGTATGGTTTCAATTGATCATTTTCGTATTGCCGCCCAAGAGCAGTTGAAGATTTATGGTGAGCACATGGATATTCCCACCACTGCTGCCGAGCGGGCTCAAGATATTGTGGATTTGTTGCGTCATGACGGTAACCACCTAGACATGATGCTGGTGGATACCATAGGTTTGAGCCCCCACGATTACGAGACCATTGGAAAGATGCGAGCTATTTTGGATATTCCAGGCCATAAGCCCAATGTGTTTCTGGCGATTTCTGCCTCTACAAAAGCTAGTGATTTGAGGGATATTTTTCGGAACTACGAGACCTTTGAGTATGAGGCTGTCATTGTGACAAAGTTCGATGAGACCAATCATATAGGCAATATTCTCAGTGTTCTCCAGGAGAAGCGAAAGCCTGTAGCCTTTATTTCATCTGGCCAGGTGGTACCACGTGACTTTGAGGAGGCAAGTGTCCTTAGGTTTTTGACGAAACTCACCGATTTTAAATTAGACATGGAAGTTTTGGAAAAAAAATTTCCCCCTAGATCTAAAGATGGTCTCGAAGCTGAAACAAAAGATGGAGGAACCCTGTAAGTGGAAAACCAGGCATCAGAATTAAAAATGCTCATGAAAGAGTACGGTGGTAGAGGTGGTGGACAGTTCAGGCCTCGCATCATTGCCATTACTAGTGGAAAGGGTGGCGTAGGAAAGACTAATATTTCTGTGAATATGGCAATTGCCTATGCTCAGGCTGGCAAGAAAGTCCTGCTGATTGACGGTGACCTTGGTATGGCCAATGTCAATGTTCTATTGAACATCGTTCCACAATATAATTTGCTCCATGTGGTCAATCAACAGAAGCGTATGGAAGAAATCATTACAGACACGGAATTTGGAATTAAATTCATCGCTGGTGCCAATGGTTTTTCTCGAATTGCAAATCTCACTGAAAGTGAGCTTGATTATTTTATCTCGGAATTCAATACCTTGAACTCCTTCGATATCATCATCATTGATACTGCTGCGGGTATCTCCAACAATGTGCTGCAATTTGTGGTGGCTGCGGATGAGGTGTTTATTGTAACGACTCCAGAACCTACCGCCATCACGGACGCATATGGCATCATCAAGATCATCACGACAGAACTGACTCTTGACCGTCAGATGAAACTGCAGCTCTTGGTGAATCGGGTTAACTCTGGTGATGAAGGAAAACGTATTGCCGACAGAATTATCAATATTGCTGGGCAGTTTTTGAACTACAAGATTGAATATCTTGGATTCATCTATGATGATCCTGCCGTTTCAATGTCGGTTATTCGTCAGAAGCCTTTTATGGATGTCCTTCCTTCTTCTCGGCCTGCTGTTTGCATCAAGCATATCGTTGGTCGAATTGAGAAAATGGAATTGGTAGGTTCTGAGGGTGTGGCAGGCTTCTTGAAGAAATTCCTTACAAAGAAATAGTTTTCAGCACTATACCATTATATTTGACTCTTCTCTTTTAACTTGACCTAATAGGTTTTTTGTCATAAAATGTTTATTGGAGGACTTCTATGATTAAACCCAGAGCTATAATTATTTCCGTTTGTAGTGGGTTTATTCTGTCTTTCATTATAGGACTTGTTGCAGGTGTGTCCTTGGGCATTATTTTGCTACGGGCATGTATCTTCGCTATTCTGTTTGGTGGCTTGAGTTTCGGCATTGGAGTTATATTCCAGCGGTTTCTTCTTGACAGTTCCGATTTGGATGGAGGTTCTGAGATTCCTTCTGGGGGGCCTCGACAAGGATCAATTGTCGACCTTTCTGTTGGTGATGAGCCTCTCGTTGAGGATGAAAACGGCCCTGACTTTTATGTAAGAAAGGAAGTTGCAAGTCACAAGACTCCTGAGCGTGAGGGTGATTATGAAGAAAGCCACGGATCAACTGGAGCGGCAAGTCACGGTAAGGAAGGAGTTCATTCTGTTGCGACTCGTACTACTGGACAGGAGCAATTCAGACCTATTTCTCTCGGTACTTCAGCGGGGAATGGTGGTGGATCGGCTGCGCCTGGTATTGGCAGTATGATGACGAGTAATTCTGAGGATGTTTTGCCTGAAATAGGTGACATCGCTATGCTCTCATCGGACAGTAGTGATGATATTTCCTCAGGAGGAATGGAACTTGCCATTGGGAATGGTATGGAAACAAGTCAGGGTAGGGGTAATTCAGCTACTTCTGAGGATTCCAGTACCATTGCACAGGCCATAAGAACGGTTTTGGCACGAGACAGCTAATATAAGGGTGTGGAGGAATGGCTGTTACAATAATTGACGAACAATCAGAAGAAGAACTTTGGATTGAGTTCAAGAAAACCCGGTCTCCAGAATTGAGGGACGCTTTTATCCGCAAATATATGCCTCTCGTTAAATATGTTGCTGGCAAGGTCGCTACGGGTATGCCTGGTAATGTTGAATTTGATGACTTGGTGGGATTTGGGCAATTCGGACTTCTTGATGCAATAAATAAATATGATCCATCAAAAAATGTAAAGTTCAAGACATACGCAGTGACTCGCATTCGTGGTTCTATGATAGATGAACTCCGTGTCCTGGATTGGGTGCCTCGTTCGGTACGTCAAAAGGCTCGGGAAATTGAGGATGCCATCGTTGAGGTGGAGTCTCGTCTCGGTCGTCCAGCAACTGATGCTGAAATCGCTGATTCCATGGGAATTAGTGAGGAGGAGTTCCAGCAGGTGGTGATGCGGGTTTCCGGAATCAGCATGTTGTCTCTGGATGATGTGTGGTATCCAGGCGATGACTCTGACAGGATTCCCATTGGTGACAGCATTGAGTCTCCCTCCAGCTATAATCCTGATGTGATTGTGGAGCGGGAGGAGATTCGCCGGGTTATCAGTGAGTCCATCAAGGAGTTGCCGGAAAAGGAAAAGATGGTTCTTGTCCTCTATTATCATGAGGATTTGACATTCAAGGAGATTGGACAGGTTCTGAATGTAAGTGAGTCTCGTATTTCCCAGTTGCATTCAAAGGCAAATCTCCGTTTGAGGACAAAACTTACCAATATACGAAAAGGTATTATGTAGGAGCATTCTGTGGTTAGGTTGGATAAAATTCGTGGCGATTTGGAGCGACTTCTGGAAAAGGACCAGGCCCTGCGGTATGTGGAGGTGAGGGCTGATACACTGGACGAGGCTCTGGCAGATGCAGCGGTACAGCTTGGGGCCCGAGTATCTCACCTAGAGTATGAGGTGCTGGAAAAAGGATTTACTGGATTTGCTGGTGTTGCTCGCCAGCCATGGTTTGTCCGTGTCTACGAGAACGAGGCTGCTGTATCAAAGAAAGCAAAGAATATTGCCGATGCCGCTACTACAGAATCAGGTACAGAAGAGGCTGTTGAGAGTGCAAACCGCGATGGGGAGTTCTTTATCCGCTACTTTGGTTCCGATATTTACCTGAAGGTCAGCGAGCCGGTGGGAAAGGGAAAGGCTGTATCCTTTCAGGATGTTATGGGCCGTCTCCAGCGCTCCGACACCATTTCTCTTGAGAACGACGACATCAAAAGATACGTTAGGAATGGTACTGGTGGTGTCTACGAGTCCGTTGGTCTCTATCGTCATGATCCAGTGGCAGATGCGAGCTTTGTTGTTGATGTGGCTATGGACGAGATGCAGGCCACAATCACTGCCACTGCGCCGGGTGTAGGTGGAGCCGAAATTATGGCGGATACCATTACCAATGCCTTGAGTTCTCAGGGAATTGTTGCCGGTGTGGACCTGAACAAAATCGATGAATTTGTTGATCATCCCGTATATGGGCTGCCCTACGTGGTGGCTGAGGCTATCAAGCCGGTGGATGGTCGTGACGCATACATTGAATATCACTTTGAAACCGACAGATCCAAGCTGAAGATGCAGGAGTCTGAGACTGGTCAGGTGAACTTCAAGGAGTTGAACCTGATTCAGAACGTGGTGAAGGGGCAGCCCTTGGCACAAAAGATGCCTGCCGAGCGTGGAAAGGGTGGAAAAACTATCTTTGGCCGCTATCTTGAGGCAAAGAATGGTAAGGACATCAATCTGCCCCTGGGAAAGAATGTGGTGGTAGACACGGACGGCCACACCATTCTTGCGGAAACAAATGGTCAGGTATTGCTGATTGGTGATAAAATTAATGTTGAGCCGGTAATGGAGATTGAAGGCGATGTATCCATCAAGACAGGTAATATTACCTTCCTCGGCACTGTTATTGTCAAGGGAAATGTTGATGACGGCTTCAATATCAAGGCATCTGGAAATATCGAGGTCTATGGAACGGTTGGTCGTTCCACCCTTATTGCCGACGGAAACATCATCGTATCCCTAGGTATCATGGGGCGTGACGAGGGTGTCATCCAGGCTGGTAAGTCCTTGTGGGCAAAGTTCATCCAGAATACTACAGTTACTGCGGAGGAATTTGTCATTGTTGCCGACGGTATCATCAATTCCAACGTGACGGCACGAAAGCGAATTCTGCTGCAGGGTAAGCGTGCCGCCATCATTGGTGGCCACCTCTTTGCCACCGAAGAAATTAGCGCCAAAACTGTTGGTAGTAGCGGTGGTGGTAGCGAGACAATCCTGGAAGTTGGTCTTGACCCGCAGTTGAAGCAGCGCATGACTTTCATTGCCGACAGCAAGAATGCCCTAGCCAAGGAGCTGGAGGAGAACGGCTTGAATATCCAGACCTTGGAGAACATGAAGAAGGTTCGTCGTGCCCTCCCACCGGAAAAGGAGGAGCAGTTGAAGATGCTCCAGCTCCGTCGTCAAGAAATCGATACTGAGACGATGAAGCTGGAAGAGGAATTTGTGGATATTCAGAGCAGATTGCGTGAGCTTAAAATTATCGGTAAGGTATCTGTTTCTGGAACCGTTTATGCTGGTGCCAAGATTTTTGTTCGTGATGTAAAGGATGAAATCCGCACCGATATCAAGAGCGTCACCTTCTTCTATGAGAATGGATTTGTCCGTCGTGGAAAATATGAGGCTCCCGATACAAATATCACCAAGCAGGTTCTGGATGGTTATAGCTCCAACTAGAATACTGCATTTTGGAATGAATATGAGGTGGTAGTATGGCACTAGCTCCACTTGATTTTCAAGTTCTCTATTCTCAGCTTGAGACTGTCTCCAAGACGGTGGCCCATCAGCAGCAGGGGCAGCAGTTGGCCAATGCCATCCAGCGGGAAATCCATGCCCAGCAGCAGGCGGAAAAGAATTCCACGGTCCAGCAGTTGAAATCAGGTGAGGATAATGTACACAAGGTAAAGGATCGGGCTGCCGGTGGCTCTTCACAGCAAAACCACGGAAGGCGGCATCCTGAGGAAGAGGTGGAGGAGGAAGAGATTCCTGCACCGGTAGCATTTCAAGATCCAAATCTAGGAAAATTCATAGATATTTCAGGATAAATTATGACAGCTGTAGCCGTTTGTCTCATAATTGGTATTATTAACTTAATACTTTGGGCTGTTCTTTTTCTTCATTTTAAAAGCAAGTACTCTTCAGAAAAGATTTTGGAGGATATCGCCGACGAGTTGAACAAGTTGATTCGGGATATAAATAACGAGACCAATCGATGTGTTACCATTGTAGAGGCTTGCAAGAAGGACATCCAGAAATTTGTAGAGGAGTCAGAAAAATATGTTGAGGAGTCAAAAAAATATACTGAGTTAGGGCATGAAACCCTCTCTCGGAAGGCACAGAGTATTCTGGTGATGGATGCCCTGAATCAGGAGGCACAACCGGCTCCCACAAGACGGAGGAGAACATCTTACTCAGATTTAGCTCCCAGCCTTGGTTACAATAAGACACCTCCTCTTCAACAGGATTTGTTTGACAGGGCACCGGTAGATGAGGTGGTGGAGACGGAAGAGACGGGGTATCAGACGGAAATATCTATGGACTCCATCAGGGAATTGATGCGGAGTTCGCCCCAAAATGAGCTTGAGCAAAAAAATGAGGAGAAGGCCGCTGCCGAGACATTCACTCCAGAGATTAAGGTGCCGGAAATAAATATTTCTGAGATTAAGCTACCGGAAATTACCCAGGCCCAGAAGCAGGTGCTGGTGGAGAAAAGTCTGAGAACGAAGGTGCTGGAGCTCCATGCTGAAGGATTTGACTTGTCCACCATTGCATCACAATTGAATATTACCCTGTCGGAAGTTCAGGTTATCGTCAACTTGTATGGCCTGTAATTGTGGCGGGTAAAAAAAACAGCCTGATCTTAGAGGTAAATCATCTGAAATCAGGCTGGCAGGTAATCTTACATCTTGAATCTGAGGCTCAAGTTGGTGCCCCAAATCTTGTTCCTAAAGTCATAGGATGCACTGATCGTTGTCTGTACCAAGAAAATATCGAATCCAACTCCGCCGAATACCTGGGGCTGGAAGCTTTCTCCGAAGGCATCGGGCAGTGACCGTGTTTCTGTTCCTGACTGGGTTTGTCCGACGGTATAGCCGTTAAACGCTGCATTGAACTGCCATTTCCAGCTATTGGTTGAATCTGATACAACACCTCTGAATCCAACAAAGGGAACCAGGAAAAGAATCTTCTTTGAAACCTGGGCCTCCAGGAAGATGGTCTTTGTCTTGTAGTCGCTGCGCAGGTAGGCGTTGTCTGCCTCCCGCACCTCTACGAATCCCTTGCTATACATGAAGCCTGCACCGAAAGATACTGCGGGGATGATGAGCTTTTCCTGGAGGACTGGTACCCGTAATGATCCTCCGATGGTAAAGAAGTCAACGGTAATATCTGCCCCCAGCTTGGACAGGTTGAGGTTTGGAATTCGCATAAAGCTCATGCCTATGTCGAAGGGAAGAAAAATGCCTCCAATCCTAATGTCTGCAGTGAGGGTGGGGAATACCAGGTTGTCCTTGAGGGTGGGGAGCGCACCATCTGAGACGCTGTTCAGTTGGGAGATGGCCCTGTTGATTCCATCCATGGGGAGCCTTGCCATGCCGAGGGTGATTCCTCCACCAAAATGGGGTGGTACACTGGGGACAAGCTTTCCAATCCAAGCATCAGGTCAGACCCCCTGCTGCATGGCAACATTGGGAATGACATCGAAAAGCTGCACGGAAAAATCTTTCATGCCATCTGAAACACTGGTGACACTGGGGGCTGCACTGAGAATACAGATGGAGAGTATCAAGGATGTTCCTATTGCGATACGTTTCTTGGACATATAACCTCCATAAAAAAAATTCTGATTTTACTATCGAAAAACAGCTATCTCAACTATACCATAGAGTGGTGGAAAATCAACTAAAAATGGCATAAAAAATAAAAAAAAACTTATTTCTTTTGAAAAATTAGTTGAATGCTGTTGACATTTTTTGCAGAACAGAATAATATATTTACATCTTGCCGCTGTAGCTCAGTTGGTAGAGCAAAGGACTGAAAATCCTTGTGTCGTTGGTTCGATTCCTACCGGCGGCAAAGCCCGAGTCAGAAATGATTCGGGCTTTTTTTTCATGAGACTTCTGGTTTCTCCATATTCTGCAAAAATTATATTTTTTACCCTTGTGCCGAATCTTCTCATGGCTTATAATAGTACCTATGAAATGGTTGATTGTTGCTTTTGGTGGAAAAAAAGAAGATGTTGAAAGTATGCGGCATTTTCTTGAGAACTATGATACTACTATCACTGTATTTGGAGCAGATGCGTGTGCTGAAGGGGATTTTCTATCTGCAGTAGCTGAATGTGAGTACTGTATCTGGCTTGGAGACACTGAAGGTGCATCGGTAGCAGGCCATCCTGATGAGCTTTCCTTCGCCTTTGGGTATGTTCTTGGCAAGGATATGCCGGTATTCTGTGTTCGAAAGGAAGGTGCACGGCAGTGGTACAAAAGTCCCCTCACTACCAATGAATATCACGAGTACACTTCCTGTTCAGATTTATTGTCTGTCCTTGAGTCTCGTTTTCCTGATTTCTTGGTGCGGGAGCGGCAAAAGCGTGCGCGACACACCCTGTTGGATGCTGGAATTCCCTTCAATCCTGATAGTTTTGCCTTCCACATTGCCTCTGACAATGAGAAGGAGTGTGACCTGTTCATTGATGCTGGCATAGATGTGAATAGCCGTGATGCGGCAGGTACTCCAATGATTTGTATTGCTGCTCGTCACAATCGTCGTGAAATGATTGAACGATTGCTCGTCCTTGGTGCCGACATCAATGCAGTTTCCAAGGATCGTGGTTATTCCGCCGTTATGGATGCTGTTTGGAAGTCCAATACGGAGATTGTGGAATTTTTGGTGGAGAAGGGTGCAAACCTTGGCTACATCAGTCGTGACGGACAGCCGGTATTGGTGCTGGCAGTTGGTACTGGCAACGAGAAGGTGTGCCGCATTTTGGCTGAGCACGGTGCCGACCCCTTCCTCTGCGATGCCATGGGAATGTCTGCCCTGTCCTACGCCAAGTTATTCAAGAAGGAGTCATTGGTGCCTATCTTTGAGGCAAGGAGAAAATGAGTTCTACCGTAGTATTTACCGGTGGCGGTACCGGTGGTCATATTTTCCCAGGTTTGGCGGTGGCTGACGAATTGCGCCAGCTTTATAGTGAGGCTGGCCTCCAGTGTCGTATTGTCTGGATTGGTTCTTCTAAGGGGATGGATGGCAGCATCATCGAAAAAAGTGGCAGTGTGGACACGTTTTACGGAATTCCCACCGGCAAGCTGCGCAGATATTTTTCACTTGAGAACCTGGTGGATGTATTCAGGATAATTGGAGGCTGCATCGCCTCCTTTTTTCTGCTTTTAAAGCTGCGTCCAGCCATGGTCTTTTCCAAGGGGGGCTTTGTCAGTGTGCCTCCCTGCTTTGCGGCGGGGTTGTTGCGGATTCCCGTCTATACCCACGAGTGTGACTTTTCTCCGGGCCTTGCCACACGGCTCAACAGTCGGGTGGCACGGAAGGTGCTTTTATCCTACCCCCAGACGGCCTCCTATTTCGGCAAGAAATTTGAGGGCAGGGTGGAGGTGACGGGAAATCCAGTGCGTCCGGTGTTCTATCAGGCTGATGGACAACGGGGGCGGGAATTCCTCGGCCTGGAACAGGGAAAGCCCCTGCTGCTGGTGCTGGGTGGAAGTTCCGGTGCCCGGCAGATTAACCAGCTGGTGCTGGAAAACTTGGAGTATCTGACCGCCCATTTCCAGGTGGTGCACCAGACTGGTGGCGAGAAGGCCGGCTTTGACCCGGCGGCGGTTCCAGAGAATGGTGGAGTGTACAAGCATTATAGCTTTATCTACAGTGAGATGCCGGACGTGATCGCCGCCGCCGACCTGGTGCTTTCCCGTGCCGGGGCAAATTCCTTGTGGGAATGCGCCGTTCTGGGAAAGGCCATGGTTCTGGTACCCTTGTGGGGAGCTGGAACGAGAGGCGACCAGGTGGAGAATGCCCGGTTCTTTGTGGAGTCAGGTGCCGGCCTTTCCCTGGAGGGCGATGAGGCTGACAGCCAGCATCTCAAGGCGGCCTTGGACAGGATGTGTGACGATGGATTTCGGGCGGGCTGCTCCCAGAAGGCATTTCAGATGGGCAATAGTCAGCGGCCGGCTCAAAGGATTGCCCGTCTTGTGTTTGACGAGGTGGCCTCCCCATGACATTTGCCATCATCGACATAGTTTTTCTTGTCATCATCCTGGTGATGGCCATAAAAGGGGCTGTCAACGGATTTATTGCCGAGGCCTTTGGGAAGGCCGCCTTTTTGGTGGGCTTACTGGTGGGAGTTCTGTTTTACACTGAGTTGTCCATGGTGCTGGTGCAGTGGATTTCAGTGGTTGTTTTGGCCCATATTGTTTCCTTTCTGCTGCTGTTCGTCGTTACCTTTCTGATAATCAAGGTGATTCAGCACGTGTTGGGGGGCATTTTCAAGGGGGACATTCTTGGCAGCTTGAATCGTGCCCTGGGCTTCTTTCTGGGGCTGGCGGAGGGAGTGCTGATTGTTGCGGTGATTCTCCTGGTGCTCCATGTTCAGCCCTGGATTCAGGTGGATTCCCTGTTGGCGGGCAGCTTTGTTGACGCATTGTTTGCCAGTCCCCTGAACCAGTCGGTTGATTTCGTCAACCGGGAGGTGATGCCTCATGTTTGAGAACCTGCTCTATCAGCCTGCAAGTCAACAGCTGGCAGAGGATATTCGTCAGGGGAGTTTACCCAATGCCCTGCTTTTTGTGGGGCCGCCTGCCTCCGGCAAGCTGACCTGCGCCTTGGAGTTGGCCCGTGTGCTGGCTTGTACCGCCACTCCTCGGGGAGACTGGCAGTGTAGCTGCGAGTCCTGTCTCAAGCACAAGTCCCTTGTGAGTACCTCCCTGCTTTTGGCGGGAAGCAGAAGTTGTTCGCTGGAAATTGCTGCCTCAGCCAAGACCTTCTTGGATGCGGTGTCTTCCAATGCCTCCTATCTAAGGGCTACCCGCTACCTTTTTGTCAGGAGCATCAGGAAACTGACGACCCGGTTCAGTCCTGTGCTGTGGGAGGGTGAGGATAAGGTTTCCAAGCTGGCTCCGATGTTGTCATCAATAGACGAGTATTTGGAGGAACTGGAGAGGTATAGTCTGGATCAAGCGCTGGATCTTGCCAAGCTGGAGAAGTTGGTGAAGGATCTGGTGTCTCTGGCGGGAAAATTGGAGTCGCTCTTCATGTATGAGTCCATTCCAGTGGCCCAGATGCGGCGGGCCAGCGCCTGGGCACGATACAGGCCTGAATTTGGCAAGAAGGTGATTGTGCTGGAAAATGCAGACATGATGCAGGAGGGAAGCCGGAACGCCGTGCTGAAGATTCTGGAGGAGCCGCCGGAGGATGTGGTTTTTGTCCTCACCTCCACCAGGCGGAATGCGGTGATGCCCACCATCCTGTCACGGGTACGGCCCTACAACTTCCTTCTGAGAAACGGAAAGGCCCAGGCCCAGGTGATTTCCCGTGTCTTTCACAGCTCGGTGGCTCCAGAAGCTGAGGATGGAGCCTCCATTCAGGACTATCTCCAGTCTTTTTTGCCAGTATCGCCCCAGACGGTGGAGAGTGCCGGCCGGCAGTTTATCCAGCAGGTGGTGTCTGGGAACCAGCCTGACATCGAGGGAATCGTCAAGACCTGTGGTGGATTTGAGCCTCGGCTGCTGCTAACCCTCTTCTTCAAGGCCATGTCGGGAGCCCTGCGGGACTTGGCTGTGGGAGGAGATGGTCTGGGACTTGGTCACGTCAGCGTACAGGCTCAGGATGCCCTCCATCAATTTAGGATGGCGGAGCTGGGAGCTCAGTGCATGGCGGCCCTGCACCAGTGTCACTCCCATATCATAGCTTAT